>DATCDX010000307.1:0-4954 GCA_036510475.1 Steroidobacteraceae bacterium | reverse complement strand
TGTCCGGTTAAACCGATGCTCGCAATTTGCCGGGTCCAGTCGGCACCGAGAGCGCTCTGCAAGATCTGGTCGAGCGCGCGCATGGCGCGGGATGCCGCCTGCAACCAGTCGCCGGGGTGTTGCTCGGCTTGACCGGCGAGCGTGGCGGTGGTGCTGAAACTTGCGGCCGCTTCGCCGATCACGGCGTCATTGAATCCCAGCGCCACGATCTTGACTGCGGAGGTGCCAAGATCGAGCCCCAGGGTGAGCGGCTGCGGCGCGGCGTCAGACATGGGCTCGCAAGTCGGCCGCGACTTGATCGGCCGCCAGCAGCGTGCGGTCGATGTCGGCGTCGGAGTGCGCAAAGGAAACGAACAAATTTTCGAAGGCGCCGGGATGGAATAGCACATTGCGTTCCAACATGCCCTCCCACCAGTGCCGGAATATTTCGTGGTTGGCGTAGCGCGCCGCGTCGCGATAGTTGCGAATCGGCTTTTCAGCGAACCACACCTGCAACACGGGACCTAGGCCCACGACGTACGCGGGCAGGCCGTGGCGGGCGAAAACCTGCGACAGGCCGGTATAGAAGCGGGCGCAGCGTGCGAACAGGACTTCGTACTTTCCCGGTTCCGCGAGTTCGTCGAGCGCAGCGTTCGCGGCGGCAACCGCGATGCCGTTGGCGCTGTAGGTACCGGCCATCGACACCGTGCCTTCGGCCACGAGTTTCATGATGTCGCGCCGCCCGCCCAGCGCGGCGACCGGGAAACCGCCGCCCAATCCCTTCGCGAATATGCTGAGGTCGGGTTTGATGCGGTAGATATTTTGCGCTCCGCCGAACCCTAGGCGAAAACCGGTGATAACCTCGTCATAGATCAAGACGATGCCGCGTGAGTCGGCGATTTCACGCATGGCCTGAAGGTAACCCGGCTCGGGCAAAATGCAACCGGTGTTGCACATCACGGGCTCAGTGAGGATGGCGGCGATCGCATCGCCTTCGCGCGCCACAGCGGCGCGCAGGGCCTCGACATCATTCCAAGGCAGAATGATCAGTTGTTCACCGCTGGCCTGCGACAGGCCCGGTCCTTGGGGAACCGCGATGGGATGTTGATCCGGTCCCGCCTCATCGAGATGCGGATGCTTACTCCAATAAACTCCGTCCGAAAAGCCGTGGTACATGCCTTCGAAACGGATGATCTTGCCCCGCCCCGTGTAGGCGCGCGCCAACCGAATGGCGTAAATCACCGCCTCGGTGCCGGTATTGCACAGACGCACTTGCTCAACGCTCGGGACCGCGGCGATGATTTTTTGCGCGAGCAGTGCTTCTTGAGCGGTCGGCAATGCGAACACCGTGCCGCGATGTTGGATCTGCTCCACCACGGCGGCGGTCACTTTCGGCGGCCGGTGACCCAAGATCATCGGCCCGAGTCCGAGCAAGTAGTCGATGTAGGCATTGCCGTCCACATCGTACAAGTACGCACCCTCGCCGCGGTCGACGAATAGGGGATACGGATCCCATCCCGACCAGGTGGCGCGGGCCGTGCTGTTAACGCCGGCGGGAATCGGCCCGCAGGCGGTTTCAAAGAGTTCGGCACTGCGCATGGAACGCGCGGGATTTCTATATTTCAACATTTTATGGTCGTCCTTCAGCGCGCCCGCTTCGGATCGCGTCATGCGTGGAAGCGAAAAAACTCACGCCCTTGAATCGATGTAGAAACACCGCCACCACCAACCCTAAGGCGATGGAGCCCAAGCCATAGAGCATGACCGTGTAGGAGACGGCGCCCGTCGCCAGCGATGCGATGAGCACCCAAACGCTGAACAGCACGCCGATCAAGGGCAGCAAGCCGCCCAGGAGCAGATTGCCGGTGCTCGATGCCAGCGTTGCCCGTGATTGCCACAGAGCCGCCGCGGCGGTGATGCCGTAAAACACGATGGAAATCAAACCGAGGCTGCTCGCGGCGTTGCTCAGTGCAGACGCGATGCTGGTGGTCCCCAGCGCCAATGCCAGCAACAGCAAGTTGATGCCGCACATGGTCAACGTCGCCGCCCAGGGACTGGCGCCGCTCAGCGTCACGCGCTGAAAAAATTTCGGCATCACGCTGTCGCGCGACATCGCAAGTCCGACCCGCGCCGCGGATACCACTGCCGCTTGCAAGGAGGCGAGAGTGCCGGTGAGCACGACCAGCGCCATCACCGAATCCCAGGGTTTGTGCAGCAGGCGCCCGCCCACCGCCGACAGGATATTGCCGGCATGCGCCTGCACATCGCGGGGCGAGAGCACACTTTGGAAGGCGAACGTGGTAACCGAGTACATCAACGCCAACATCACCACACTGGCCAGCGCCGCCTTGCCCGGATTATTGACTCGATCGACAGTCTCTTCATTGACATAGATCGACGCGTCCCAGCCTGAGTACATGAAGCAGGCAATCAATATCCCGCCCATCAGTCCTTTCATGCCGCCCATTCCGCTCCACGAAAACCATTCCCAGGAAAATTGCGCGGCGGCGGTTCCGTGCAGCAATGCGCTTAAGGCAACCGCTGCGGCGATCAACAGCACGGCATATTCGAAGATGACGATGGCCCACTCGAATCGCGCGACAATTTTCAGGCCCAGAACGGCGAGCGCGGTGATCAGCAGATTCCACAGAGCACCGACGATGAAAATCGCCCAATGACTGTCGATATAGGCGGGCGCCAGCAGATCGAGGGTGTAAACGCCGGCGGGAATCGTCAGCGTGGTGGTGCCGAGCGTGTAGTAGAGCAGGATCATCCAGCCCGACAGGAACCCGAGGTAGGGATGAAACACTTTCGCAACCCAGGTATAGGTGGCGCCCGAACTTTGGTCCCAGCGATTCAGGCGCTGGTAGGCGATGGCGATGCCGATCATGGGCACGAAACAAATCAAGATGGGGACGACACCGCTGTAGCCGCTGACCGCGACCAATCCGGCCAGGCTCACCGCCAGGGTCTGCGACGGTCCGGAACTGGACAGGCCCATGATGATGGCATCGCCCAGGCCCACGCGATTCGGCTGACTGTTGCGGTGATCTAGGTGGCCGTGGGGGGGCGCGTGAGACATTAGGTCATTATAATGAATAGATGGAGCAGCATCAATCGCGGCACACAGAGCTCACAGTGTATGGTGCCCTCAGTCATATCAATGTGTTACAAGATATTTATAACCGTTCGACACTGATGCCCCATGAGTAGTTTGAGAACCATCACCGCGAGCCGCTACGTTACGCCCCTACGGGAAGGCGGCTCGCTGCCGGCCATTATCGAAGGCGACGACGACGGCTTGTACGTGCTCAAGTTTCGCGGCGCAGGGCAGGGCACTAAAGCCTTGATCGCGGAACTGGTTGCTGGCGAGGTGGGGAGGCTCGCCGGGCTGCCGGTACCGGAAATCGTTTTTGTCGATCTATCGACCGAGCTGGCACGCACGGAGCCGGACCCGGAAATACAAAGCCTGATTCGCGCCAGCGGTGGTTTGAATCTGGCGTTGGACTACCTGCCCGGTTCAACCACCTTCGATCCCTTGGTGTACCAGCCCGATACGCAGTTGGCGTCGGCCATCGTTTGGTTCGATGCCTTCGTCTGCAACGTGGACCGGACCGCGCGCAACGTCAACATGCTGATGTGGCATCGCCGCCTTTGGCTCATCGATCACGGCGCTGCCCTGTACTTCCATCACGCTTGGGACAGGCGCAATCAGCCTGCCACGAATCCGTTCGCCTTGATCAAGGATCATGTCTTGCTAAAATTTGCGGGTTCCTTGGCCGATGTCGATTCGCAAATGAGGCGCCTGATTACGCCGGACCAGTTGGCGCGCGTCGTCGACATGATTCCCGATGACTGGCTGCCGGATGATCCGGGGTTTGACGGGAAATCCGCACAGCGGGCCGCGTACCTGAACTATTTTCTCGTCCGTCTGCGATCGAGCCGGGTGTTCGTAGAGGAGGCGATTCGTGCACGATCTTCGCACATATGATTACGCGGTGGTGCGAGTGGTGCCGCGGGTCGACCGTGGCGAATTCCTGAATGTGGGGATCATCCTATCCTGCGATGTCGAGCGAGTATTGCATGCGCGTATTGAACTCGACGAAACTGCGCTATTGGCGCTCGATGCCGACGTGGATCTCGACCTCGTCCGCGGCGCGCTGGCGACCATTCCCGCCATCTGTATCGGCGGGGCGGATGCCGGCGAAATCGGCAAGCTCTCGCCACGCGAACGGTTTCACTGGCTGGTCGCGCCGAGGAGTACGATCGTTCAGACTTCGCCGGTGCACACGGGGCGGTGCGGCGATCTCGATGCGACGCTCGATAATTTGATGCACAAGATGATTCGCCGCTGAAAACGTTTTAACTCTAGGAGCATACGATGTCCGACATGAAAAACCTCAGCCGTCTGAAGAAAATGGACGAAAGCGCACCCGAGGCCATGAAAGCGTTTTGGGCTTTCGATAAGGCCGCCTTTGCGGCCGGCGCGCTGACCGTGCTGCAGAAGCAATTGATGGCGGTCGCCGTCGCTCTGACCACGCAATGTCCCTACTGCATCGAGTTGCACAACAAAGCGGCGCGCGAAGCAGGAGCCACTGATGCGCTGTTGTCGGAAGCCGCCCTGGTTGCCGCCGCAATTCGCGCGGGTGGCGCGGTCACCCACGCGACGCACCTGTTCGGAGGCTAATGCCGGGTGGTTATGCGAATCGGTATGCGTCTTAAATCGCTGTTGCCCATGCTCGTGCTTGCGGCCGCCGGCCTGTACGGAGGCGGCCTCATGGCGGCGACTGCGGGCGATACGCATGCCGGGGCCGCCCCGGCATCTCGCGTGTCGGTGTTGACCGGGGAACAGGTCATTCAGATCCTGGACGAAACGGTCGATTGGTATCGAACCCTGGGGACTCAACAGCAGAATGCCACTCAGCCGAGTGATCTGTTGATTCTCTTCGCCAATCGACAGACGGCCGACAAGGTC
>DATCDX010000306.1:0-3183 GCA_036510475.1 Steroidobacteraceae bacterium | reverse complement strand
CGGCGGGGCTCGGCCGCATCGCCGCGCTCAAGTTCCCGGTGATGCTCACGGCGACCACGCGCTCAAGCTTCGATGAGCTGGCCAAGCTGCAAAGCGGAGCGACCGCCGCGGACATGCACGCGGTCGCACAGTCGCCGCCCGATCTCGCCGCCGCCGAGCGCCTGAGTCAAAACGTGCGCCTCAATGCACAGCTGCGCACCACCTGCGTTGCGACCCTGATTTCCGGCGGTGAAGCCGAAAACGCCCTGCCGCAGCGGGCCAAGGCGACCATCCAATGCCGGATGATGCCCGGCGA
Source organism: Steroidobacteraceae bacterium (assembly GCA_036510475.1). Classification (GTDB taxonomy): domain Bacteria; phylum Pseudomonadota; class Gammaproteobacteria; order Steroidobacterales; family Steroidobacteraceae; genus Bog-1198. The sequence goes on along the minus strand of DATCDX010000306.1, from coordinate 2,888 downwards.
CACGGCGGCCAATGTTGAGAGCACGCTCATCGGCACACTCGACGACCCCGCCGTGCGCGTCACGCTCGATGCCCCGCCGATCGTGAGTCCCGAGTCGCCTCCCACACCGCAAATCATGGCGAAAGTGGCGCAGCTCGCACACTCGATGTGGCCCCATGTGCCCATCATTCCCACCATGGCCACCGGTTTCAGCGACGACCGGCAAACCCGTAACGCCGGCATCCCCAGCTACGACATCAGCGGCGTCTGGAGCGATGTCGATGAAAACCGCGCACACGGACGCGATGAACGTGTCGGCGTGCAAGCCTTCGATGAAAGCGTCGAATTCACTTACCGCCTCATTAAAGTCATGAGCAAATCCCAATGACAGAAACCGGCCCAGTGCTTGCGGACAGCCTCCTAACGCACGAAAAATCACGGCGCATAGTAACCTCCGTCAGGTTGCTGCTGGCGGGCGCCATCGGTCTGCTGTTGTACTTCGCCCATGTCGCATTCATACCCGTCGCACTCGCGCTGCTCATCGCCTTGGTTCTCTCAGGCCCGGTCGAAGCGCTGCATGGGTGGCGCGTGCCGCGGGCCTTGAGCGCCGGACTGTTCGTGATCGCAATGTTGGGAATACTGGCCGGCCTGGTAAATTTCGGGTCGGAACCGGCCGAGCAATGGTTCGCCGCCGCGCCGCACACGGTGCGGCTCATCGAAAAAAAGATCCGGCCCGTGGCACGGGTCATGACGCGCATCGCCGAATTGCGCAACTCCGCCGGCAACATCGGCATCACCTCGCGCGCGGCGCCTGCCCCTGCGGTCAGCGCTCCGGAAGTCAGCGCGCCGGTCATGTTGCTGGACGCGACGCGCAGTATCGTACTCAGCAGCGTCACGGTGATCATTCTTACCCTGTTTTTACTGTCCGGCGGACCACCGATGCTCGCGCGCATGACCTCTGCGTTCGCCAGCGATCTTAATTCCGCCCATATCCTCGACGTGATTGAAAAGGTGCGCGGCGAAGTCGGCCGCTTCTATGTCACCACGGCCTTCATCAACGTCGGACTCGGGGTCGCCACCGCGGGCGCCATGATGTTGTGCGGCATGCCCAACCCCTTGCTTTGGGGCACCATGGCCGCGATGCTCAATTTCATTCCCTACGTGGGGCCGGCCACCACACTGATCGTGCTGACCTTGGTCGCCATCATCTCGTTTGATGGACTAGGCCGTGTGCTCGCGGTGGCCGGCAGTTTCCTGGTCATCACCACCATCGAGGGCCAGTTCGTGCAGCCACTGCTGGTCGGGCGACGCCTGCAACTCAATCCCATGCTGGTCTTCCTTGCCCTGTGGTTCGGCGGCCTGTTCTGGGGAATCGCCGGGATCATCCTCGCCACACCCACCCTGGTCGCGCTCAAAGTCATCGCGAAAAACTCCGGCGGCGGCCAGCCCTTGTTGGATTTTCTCAGCCCTCACATCACCGACTGAGTCCGCGAGGCCGCCCGGCCTCACCTGGGCAGCGTGGCCTTACACGGGCGCCTGACGTCCCGTGGCCGTTCCATCAATGGCGGACACCGTGCGCGAGCGCGCTCCACCGCTCGCGGCCGTACGCCGGCTGCAGATCGCGGGCATGCAATTGCTCGCTGCTGTAGCTGATGATTTTACCGCCCGCGGCATCGAACACTTCGATGCGCCAGCGCAGCGTGCCTGCGAGTAAGTCGGACGCCACGGTGAGTACTTGACCCGGGTGACGAAACGGCCCTTCCGCGATGCTTCGCCCTTCACCGATGTACCAATACCCTTCGGCGTTCTCATGCACCGCCATCACCGTTTCTTGCGGCGCCGTTTCTGGCTGCTCGATAGCTGAATGCGTGGAGGAATCCGTCATGGCAAACTCCGGATTAGATGGTTGCGCTGATGAAGCTAGCTTCGGATTTTCCATAATCTTTACACCTCCCAATGTAGGCGAAACTCCTGACCGCATGTAGTCCGGCCAAAGCCGCTGACATTTCGTTATTGAATATGACAGTGATGCTATATAGCATCAGCAGCGCGAGACCCGGGTGGCATGGGAGGGACGATGCGCGGCAATGCTGACGAGCCGCTGGATCTTACGGGCCTGAACGGCAAGGTCGGTTATCTGCTGCGGCGGGCGCAGATCGCCGTACACGGCGAGTTCACCGACCTGTTGCGCGAGCTCAAGCTGCGCCCCGGACAATTCGCCGTGTTGCGGCTGATCGGCAACAATCCGAAATTGACGCAGTCCAAGGTCTGCGTCGCGCTCGGCATCCAACGGGCCAATCTGGTCGGCGTCATCGATGAACTCGAACGGCAAGGATTACTGGGGCGCACCACATCCGATGCGGATCGCCGCTCCAATTGTCTGCAGCTCACCAGCGACGGGCATCGCGTGCTGGCCCGCTCGACCGAGTTGCAGGAGCGGCACGAAGCGGCCATCGGGCGCAGCCTCGGTGCCGGTGGCTACGCCGAGTTGCTGCGGCTGTTGGGCAAGCTCGTCGATTAGTCATGATCTCTTAAGTTGCGCAGCTTGAATTTTCCGGCTTTGGAGTCGATGTCGAACGCACCGGCGGCGATTTGCCGCATCCAGCGCGCCGTTTCCACGGTTCCGCCGAAAGCGAAAAAGTGAGGCGCAACGAATTGCGCCATGAACGGGCTCGCCATGAGCGCCAGCAGGTGCTGATCCGGACTGACGGCAAGCCCGGGGAGATTCGCGGCCGCGCTCAAATTGCGCGTGCTCAGGTTGCGCACGCTCAAGTTACGCAGCAAGACATGCAGCGAAGCGTGCATCGAGGCGCCGATTCCGCACTGGATCGCGAAGTGGATCAGCTTGGACAGGGACGCGGGCCCTGCGATGCCCACATGCACGGGCAGGTGAATGTCGTGACTCTTGA
>DATCDX010000305.1:0-2662 GCA_036510475.1 Steroidobacteraceae bacterium | reverse complement strand
TTCACGTCCTCAGGCCGGGCGCACTCCGCCGCCATGATCAGATCGCCTTCGTTTTCGCGATCCTCATCATCCATGATCACCGCCATTTTGCCTTGGCGCAGGTCCTCGAGAATTTCATCGATGCCATTGAATGCGGGCATGTTTACCTTACTCTTCGGTTTTCGTCATGAGGCGATTAAGAAATCGCGCAAATACATCTACTTGTCTAAATAACATATTGATTATACTGGATATTATTCATCAAAAATTGACAACATCGCGTGCTCCGTACCGTCAAAGGCAATCGGCTGGCAACCTTTTTTTACCTTGATTCGGCCCGGCCATTGTAACGTGCGGGCCACGGTGCCGTCGGCGTTGCGTCACTCGCATCCACTGGCTGCGCAAACTGCTCGGCGAAAATCGCGACGCCGCCAGCGCAACGACGCCGAATCGACACGGCGTTGCCAGTCAAAAAACATACATTTACCCCAATTATGGCGATTGACGCCATACCCATTGTATGGCAGGTTGCGCCATATGAACGCGGTGCTCGCATTCCATGACAAACAAGTACTGCCTGACGGAGCAATTGTCGAAATGAAGACATGGGAAGTAGCGGTTCCCGTGGCCGGTAGTGCTCATAAGCTCAAGTACAGCCTCTTTTATGGGGCAGGCGGTAAGCGGCTCGTGGGCTATGACAATGAACGCGGTAAGGGCGACCACCGACATATTGAAGATCGTCAAGGGAAGTATGCCTTCAAGACCGTGGATCTTATGATTGCGGATTTTTTGGCCGACGTGCGCGGCCTGCGAGGTGAACGATGAACAAGCGCGTCAAAATCAACGTGGGAACTCTCGACGAGATGGGTCAGCGTTTCGCGAACGCCTGGCACCGGCTCGAGCGCGGGGAGAAGGTACGAGAAAGGCACCTGACCTTTCCCAATCTGGCGGCAATGCTGAACGCGCTGTCGCCTAAGCGCCTCGAGCTACTGCGTGCGGTCCACGATAATCCAGCGCGCTCGGTGAAGGCGCTAGCCGAACGATTGGGCCGCGATTACAAACGTGTTCACGAGGACGTTGAGAAATTGACATCATCCGGCTTGTTGCTCCGTGAGAACGGCAATGTGTCCGCACCCTATGATGCCATCACCGCGGAAATGCGTCTCTAACGCTCAGAGTCGGTCTCGCGGGACTTGGTGTAAGTCGGCAAAAGCCGATCTATATATCGCGCAATCACGTCGATTTCGACGTTGACCCCCGCGCCCACCTTAAGCTCCCCAAGCGTCGTCACCTGGTGCGTGTGCGGAATGATATTGACGTCGAAGCGGTGCCCGTCGACTTTATTGACCGTCAGGCTCACCCCGTTGAGACATATCGAACCCTTCGAGGCCACAAAGCGCATCAGCGATGACGGCAACTCGAACTCCAGGCGCCATGATCGCGCATCTTGCTCGACTGCCCGCAGAATGCCCACCGCATCGACATGTCCGCTCACCCAGTGGCCGCCGAGGGGCTCGCCGGCGCGCAAGCTCGGCTCCAGATTGACCCTCGACCCCGGATTCAAGGTGCCCAGCGTGGTTTTGGCCATGGTTTCCCGCGACACATCGGCATAGAAGCGAGACCCCTCTTTGCGAGTCACCGTCAGGCAGGCGCCCTGCACGCTCACGCTGTCGCCCACCGCAATGCGCGCAAGATCCAGCCCCGCCGCGTCGCTTCCCTTAGCGTCACTTCCCGCGACGTCGCTTCCCGCAGCGCTGCCGCCTGCGGCGTCGATGCCCAATTCCAGGTCGCCGCCCCGCTCCAGCAGAGAGCTGACACGGCCCGTCGCGACGATGATTCCGGTAAACATGTTCAAGCCTTCTTCGGTACGAGAATGAGCCGCAGATCAGTGTCGATGCGCTGCACATCGCGAAATTCAAACGCGGCTAGAGTCCCCGCCGCTCCCGGTGCTCCCAACCCGCTGAGCTGTACTAGGGGTGCGGCATCGGCGCCGAGCAGCGTCGGCGCCACATACAACAACAGCTCATCCACCCATTCGCCGGCAACGAAGGCGCCCGCCAACCGCGGCCCGCATTCGACCAGCAGTTCATTGATCTCAAGTTCGGCCAAGCGCTTCATGACGACGCGCAGATCCACGCCCCCGTTCACCCGCGCCACACGCTCGATCGTGGCCCGCCCCAGCGATCGCGCGGGCGCATCCGCCGCGGCAAACACCAGCGCGCCGTCGTTTTGGAAAATCGTCGAGCTCGGCGCGCACGAGAGCTCCGGATCGAGGACCACCCGCAGCGGCTGCCGCACCCAAGGACCGTACGCCAGACGCACGTCCAACCGTGGATTGTCGCAACGTACCGTGCCGGCGCCGGTGAGTACCGCACCGCTGCGAGCGCGCCAGGTCTGCACATCGGTTCGCGACGCCTCGCTGCTGATCCATAGCTTACCGCCGGCTGCCGGCGCCGTTCGCGCATCGAGGCTCATGGCAAGCTTCAGGCGCACCCACGGCCGCCTGCGCTCGAAACGCGAGAAAAAGCCCACGTTGAGGCGCCGCGCCTCGATGCCCAGCACGCCGCACGACACATCCATGCCGGCGGCTCGCAACCGCTCGATGCCGCCGCCGGCTACCTTGGGATTCGGGTCAGGCGTGCAACACACCACGCGCGCCACGCCGGCAGCGATCAAGGCATCC
>DATCDX010000304.1:0-3448 GCA_036510475.1 Steroidobacteraceae bacterium | reverse complement strand
ACAAGATCCGCAGCTGCTGGGCCAGCCTATACTCGCTCGAGTCGCTGAGCTATCGGCGGCGGCAGGGGATTGCGGAATCTACGGTGGCCATGGCGGTCGTGGTGCAAATCATGGTGGACGCGCGTACCGCCGGCGTCATGTTCACGCGCAGTCCGATCAGCGGAGATCGCTCCGTGATCAGCATCGAGGGTGCCTGGGGCTTAGGCTCAGCGCTGGTCAGCGGCGAAGTGACGCCGGATCACTGGGTGGTGGCGAAGATCACCGGTGAAATCTCGGTGCGCGAAGTCTCGGACAAGGCCATCCGCCATGCGCGGTCGCCGGCGGGCGGTGTCGAGGAGCTGGCGGTGGAGCAGTCCCTGCGCCGCGAACCGTGCCTTTCCGATGCGGAACTGCAGTCCCTGCGCGCCATCGGCAGACAGGTGGAACGCCACTATGGCCGCCCGCAGGACATCGAGTGGGCCATCGACCGGCACACGCAGCAGATCTTGCTGCTGCAGAGCCGACCCGAGACGGTTTGGTCGAACAAGGATGGCCAAACGGCCGCCGCCCGCGCCACCGATCCGTTGTTGCATGTCATGAACGTCTTCGGGGGACGGCGGTGACCCTGACTGCCGCGGATGTCGCGGAAATTATGCGGGTGATTGAACAGTCGACCTTCGACGAGCTCAACCTGGAGATGGACGGAGTCAAGTTGACCCTGCGCCGCGCCGGTGCTGCCGGCGTATTAGTTCAAAGCGTGATGGCCCCATCGGATCTTTCGCACTCAGCGGCCGCAAGCACAGCCGCGCCTGTCGCCGCACCAACTTCGGTCCCCGCCGCGCCCGACGCGAACCTCGGCGATATCGCATCCCCCATGCTTGGCACTTTTTACCGCGCGCCCAAGCCCGGATCCGCGCCCTTCGTCGAAATCGGCTCGGCAGTGGACGTGGATAGCGTCATCGCCATCATCGAAGTCATGAAGCTCATGAACACGGTGCGAGCCGGGATCCGGGGTGTCATCACGGAAATCCTGGCGACTGACGAGACACTGGTGGAGTTCGGTGACGTCCTGATGCGGGTCCGCACGGACGCGTGACTCATGACCATCCGCAGAATCCTGATTGCAAATCGTGGAGAAATCGCCGCGCGCATCATCAGAACCTGCCGCGCCCTCGATATCGAGACGGTGCTGGCAGTTTCTTCAGCCGACCGCGACAGTGAGCCGGCTCGGCAGGCCGATCGCGTCGTGTGCGTCGGCGCAGCAAGGTCCGTAGATAGCTACCTCAATGCGCCGGCCATCGTGCACGCCGCCGTTGCCACCGACGCGGATGCGATTCATCCTGGATATGGCTTCTTGTCCGAGCGCGCGGTTCTGCCGCGGTTGTGTACAGCCGCAGGCATCGTATTCATCGGACCGACCGAGGATCAGCTCGCCGCGGTCGGTGACAAGCTTAAGGCGCGTGCCGAGGCCGAGGCAGCCGGTATTCCAGTCGTGCCCGGTGGTGCTGTGAATTCGCATGCGGAGGCGGAGGTTCTGGCGGGGAACATCGCTGTGCCGCTGCTCATCAAAGCGGTGGGCGGTGGCGGCGGTCGCGGCCTGAAGCTCGTCGAGCGGCTCAAAGACCTGCCGCGGTTGCTCGACTTGGCCGCCGCCGAGGCCGGCGCTGCCTTCGGCGACGCGCGCATCTACCTGGAGCGATACATCGAGCACGGTCGCCATGTCGAAGTGCAGATCTTAGGCGACGGTGCGGGGCGAGTGATTCAACTGGGCGAGCGCGATTGTTCCGTGCAGCGCCGCTACCAGAAGCTCATCGAAGAGACACCCGCTGCGGGCCTATCAGCGGTGTTGCGCAATTCCCTGCTGCAAGCCGCCGTGCGCTTCGCACAACGCCTGAGCTTTCGCGGCGCCGGAACCGTCGAATTCATCGTCGACGCCCAGCGCGAGAGCTTTTATTTCCTCGAGATGAACGCGCGCATTCAGGTCGAGCATCCGGTGACCGAGGCCGTCACCGGCATCGACCTCATCGCCGAGCAGATCGCCATTGCCGATGGCAGCGGTCTGCGGCTGCGACAAGCCGAGGTGCAAACCACGGGATGTGCCATCGAATGCCGGGTGAACGCCGAGGACTATCGCAACGGCTTCAAACCCAGTCCGGGACGTGTCCGCGACGTGTCGTGGCCCACTGCTGCGGGTATTCGCGTGGATTCTCACGTGGTATCGGGAAGCAGCATTCCACCCTTCTATGATTCGCTGATGGGCAAGATCATCGCGTTGGGGCCGGATCGCGCCGGCGCGTTGGCGCGATTGCGCGCCGCGATCGCCGTGACGCGTATCAGTGGGGTTAAGAGCAATCTCGGCTTCCATGGTGCCGCACTGGACGATGAGGAATTTCAGACCGGCGGCGTGGATACAGGCTTCGTCGACAGGTTGTATGCCCGCCGGCCGGATCTTCGCGACCAAGGCGAAGTCGGTGCCGCGCATGGCTGAGGTTCAATTGGTCGAGACTTCGCTACGCGATGGGAATCAATGTCTGTGGGCGGCTTTAGGCATCGATACGGCAAGGACACTGGCCATCGCCGAAGTGATGGACCAGGTTGGCTTTCGCGCCATTGATTTCACCACCTCGACCCACATGGGGGTGGCGGTGCGTTACAAGAAGGAGGACCCGTGGGAGCGGATTCGACTCATGGCGGCGGCGACGCCGCGTACGCCGCTGCAGTTCATGTCGACCGGTTTTCGATTCATTTCCTGGGAGACCGCCAGCCCGGAGTTCATGGCGCTGGCATTCCGCACGCTGGCGCGCAACGACATCCGGCGCTTCTGCCTCGCGGATCCCATGAACGATGCGGAATCGAACATGGCCTGCGCACGCATGGTGAAGCAGGGCGGGGGCGAGTACGTCATCGTGGCTCTGGTCTTCACTTTGAGTCCCATCCATGACGATGCCTACTACGTTGAGCGGGCGCGGATGCTCGCGGCCTGCCCTGACATCGATGCACTCTATATAAAGGACCCGGGCGGACTGCTCAAGCCCTTTCGGGCGCAAACCCTGATTCCGGCCGCCAAGGCGGTGATGGGCGGCAAGCCTCTGGAACTGCATTCCCACTGCACCATCGGACTTGCCGAACACACTTATATGGACGCGCCCGACCTGGGTGTGTCGGCGCTGCAATGCGCGTCCGGGGCCGCCGCGGACGGGACTTCGAACCCGCATTCCGCACGCGTGGTGGCGAATCTTCGGGCGCTAGGGGTTAGCGTGGCCGTCGATGATGAGGCGCTCGGGCGCGTCAATCAGTACTTCACTCAGCTGGCCGAGGCGGAGGGTCTGCCCGTGGGCGCCCCGCAGGCTTTCGATGCCCGCTACCTTACACATCAGCTGCCGGGGGGTATGGTCGGCACCACGCGCCGCCAGCTCGCCGAGGCCCGCGTGTCGCACCTCGAGGGAGCCGTGATCGAGGAATTGGGCCG
>DATCDX010000303.1:0-9736 GCA_036510475.1 Steroidobacteraceae bacterium | reverse complement strand
CCCGCCTGTACTATCGGGACGGGAAACCGCAATACTTGCAGGATCTGCCGCGTGTGCTGCGCTACACCCGCGACGCGGCAGCGGCCTATGCCGAGACGGCGCCATTCGCCGACTTCATTGCCAAGCGCATCGAACCAGAATTTCCCGATGCGCAGGCGCGAGCGCAGGCGCAGGCGCTGGAGAGATGACGGGCGCTGCGGTGAACGCCGGTCTCGAGCGCCCGCGCGTGGCGATGATTCTGGCCGCGGGGCGCGGTGAACGCATGCGGCCGCTGACGGACACCGTCCCAAAGCCATTACTGCGCGTGCGCGGCCGGCCGTTGATCGAACATCACGTAATCGCACTTGAGCGCGCGGGCATCAGCCGGATCGTGATCAATCTCGCGTGGCTGGGCGGCCAAATTCGCGACTACCTGGGGGATGGTGCGCGCTACGGCGTGGCAATCACGTACAGCGAAGAGAGTCCACGCGCGCTGGAGACCGCCGGCGGCATCTTCCGCGCGCTGCCCGAGCTGCGCCCCGGCCCCTTTGCCGTGGTCAACGGCGATATTTATACAGATTTTCCGTTCGAGACCTTGGGCGTCGGCGCCGATCGGGACGCACACCTGGTGCTCGTGCCTAACCCTGCGCAGCATGCGCTCGGTGATTTTGGGCTGGCGGACGCAATGGCACTGCCTGAGGCCGCGCAGCGATTCACCTTCAGCGGCATCGCCGTGTATCGACCGTCATTCTTCGCGGACTGCGTCGATGGCGTGTTCCCGTTAAGGCCGCTGCTGCTGCGGTCGATGACGGCGCAGCGCTGCGCCGCCGAGCTGTTCACGGGCGTCTGGGAGGATGTCGGCACGCCGCAGCGGCTACAGGCTTTGAACGCCTAGCTGCGTTACAATCGCCGCATGTCAGAGTTCAAAGGCATTCCCATCTCGCGCCAAGAGGCGCCGGTCCGCAGCGGCGAGAAATATACGACGCCGCAAGGGTTTACGGCCATCAAGGACGGCATCAAACAGGCCGCCGCGAACCTAAGCGCAAGCGGGCCGATTGCGCCGGGGCAGGCGGGCGCCGGGCGCAAGCCGCCGTGGCTGCGCGCGCACTTGGGCGGTACGCCTAAATTCGCCGCCGTCAAACACATTGTCCGCGAGCATCGCTTGAGCACGGTGTGCGAGGAAGCGAAATGTCCGAACATCGGCGAGTGCTGGGACGCCGGTACCGCGACCGTCATGTTGATGGGCGCGGTCTGCACGCGCGCCTGCCGATTTTGCGCCGTGGACACCGGCAATCCGCGGGGCTGGCTGGATCTGGAGGAGCCGGAGAACGTCGCACGCTCGGTGGAGTTGATGGGCCTAAAATATGTGGTGCTCACCTCGGTGGACCGCGACGACCTCGACGATGGCGGCGCCGCCCACTACGCCGCGGCGATTCGCGCCATCAAGCGCCGCAATCCCGGCACCGCTGTGGAGGCGCTGACGCCGGATTTCCAGGGGATCATGCGCGACGTGCAGATCGTGCTCGATTCGGGATTGGATGTGTTCGCGCAGAACGTGGAGACCGTTGAACGCTTGACGCACCCCGTGCGCGATGCACGCGCGGGTTATGAACTGACCATCAGGGTGCTGCGCGCGGCAAAGGAATACAAGCCGCTGGTACTGACCAAGACCAGTTTGATGCTGGGTTTGGGCGAGACCGATGCCGAAATTCACCGCACCATGCAGGATTTACGGGCCGCAGCGGTCGATATTTTGACGCTTGGCCAGTATCTGCGGCCCACGCCGAATCACCTCCGCGTCGAGAGGTACGTGACTCCCGCCGAATTCAATCAGTATCGCGAATGGGCGCTGGCGCTGGGGTTCTTGGAGTGCGTGTCGGGGCCGTTGGTGCGATCGAGCTACCGAGCCGAACAGACGCTGGCGCGCAACAACGCCGGGTTGAATAATTGAACGACGCGCCTCTGATCCGGCACCTCGGGCTGGAACCGTACGAGCCAACCTGGCGGGCGATGCAACGGTTCACCGACGACCGAGACGCTTCGACCCGCGATGAAATATGGTTCGTCGAACACCCGCCCGTATTTACTTTGGGTTTGAACGCCGGCCGCGAGCATGTGCTGGCGCCGGGCGATATTCCCGTGGTGCAAATCGATCGTGGCGGTCAGGTGACCTACCATGGACCCGGGCAGTTGTTGGTCTATCCGCTGATCGACCTGCGGCGCCACGTTTTAAGTGTGCGCGAGTTGGTGGTGGCGCTCGAGAGCGCGGTGATTGCCTATGCCGCCGAGTGGGGAGTGGCGGCGAAGGGTTCGCGCGCGGCACCGGGGGTTTATATCGACGGTGCCAAACTCGCCAGCATCGGTTTGCGAATTCGACGCGGCGCCTGTTACCACGGGTTGGCCCTGAATGTGTCGCTGGATTTGGAGCCGTTCGAGCGCATCAATGTGTGTGGATATCGGGATCTCACCGTGACGCGTCTTGCGGATCATGGCGTCAATGCGGGCTTGGACGCCGTGGCCAAGGGATTGGCGCCGCATATGCTGCGGGAACTGGGATTCGAAGCCACGCCTGAGGCGGCCGAAAGCCCACGCGCCGCGGCGAACTACAGCGCCATCAGCACCGTCTTGCAGGCGGTCAGTTCGCGATAGATGGCGTCCAGCTGCTCGCGGCTGGTCGCGATCACAAGGTAGGTCAATGCCAGAAAATTACCGTCCGTGCTGGTGCGCGTGCGCACGCTGGAGTCGGGCACAGGGCCGGCATGACGCTCGATGATGGCCTGTGTGAGCGCGCGCAGGTCGCTGTCATGGCGGCCCATCACTTTGATGGGAAATTCGCTGGGAAATTCCTGCAGCGTGTCGCCGCTCATAGCGCCGGAGTCCCGGCGAGTTCATGGATGTAGCCGGCAAAGGCGGCGTCCATCCTTTTGAACAGTGGGCCGGGCCGGCCGTTGCCGACGGGCGCGCCGTCGAGCGTCGTGACCGGTAAGAGTCCGCGCGTCGCAAACGTCAGCCAGATCTCCTCGGCGCCGCGCAGTTGCGCTTCGGACACCTTGCCGCTGATGGTGCGTAGTCCCACGCGATCCGCGAGTTCCGTGATGACGTCGCGGGTCGTGCCGGGGAGAATATGATGCCCGTTCGGCGGCGCATGAACGATGCCGTCCGTTACCACATGAACGGACGTCGACGAACCTTCCGTGAGTTCGCCTTGGTCGATCAGTATGGTTTCGTAGGCGCCGGCGTCGATGCTGAGTTTTTTGAGCAGCACATTGGCCAGCAGCGCGGTGGACTTGATGTCGCGCCGCAGCCAGCGGGTGTCGGCCGAGGTCACCGCCGACACGCCGTGCTCCCGCAGCGAGGCGGCGAGCGGTTCCAGCGCGGAGATGTAGGCAAACAGCGTCGGCACGAGACCGTCGGGCCATGCGTGATTGCGTCCGAACTCGGCGCCGCGTGTGATCTGGATGTAGATGTACGCGTCGCTGCCTGCGTTGCGGGTGATCAGCTCCTCGCACACCTCGGCCCATTCGGCGTGCGAGCGCGGCGAGGTCATGCGGATGCCTGCCAGGCTGCGGTCGAGCCGCTCCAAATGTTGCCGCAGCCGAAACGGCCGCGATCCATACACCGGCACGACTTCGTAGACGGCATCGCCGAATAGGAAGGCGCGATCGAGCGGCGACACCCGCGCTTGCGCCAGCGGCATGTAGGCGCCATTTAAGTAGCAAATGGGCAGCGGCATGTGTCAGCTCACACGAACCACAGCCGGATGGTGTCGATCAGCCGTCGCCACCAGCCGCCGGCGGCCACGGCCTTGAGCGGATGCAGCGGCGCCGTCGCCACTACTTGACTGCCGGAGAGTACTTGAACCGATCCGACGTCCGCGTTCACGGCCAGCGGTGCGATCAAACGCGGCGTTACCGCGGTGACGGTCTTGATGCCCGCGGCGGCGCCGCGCGGCAGAGTAACGTATAAATCATTCGATATGCCTAACTCGACCGGCGAGCGCTGCGCCTTCCAGACCCGCGAGGTCGCGAGCACGGTGCCGCCCTTGACCGCCAATTTAGTATTGTAAAAGGTATAGCCGTAGTTGAGCAGCGCGGCGCTGGCGTTTTCGCGGCCCTTCGTGCTGGTTGCCCCCATCACAACCGACACCAGCCGCATGCCGTCGCGCAGCCCCGACGTCACGAGGCAGTAGCCCGCCGAATCCGTATGGCCGGTCTTCAGGCCGTCGACGCCGGGGTCGCGGCCGAGCAGGCCGTTACGGTTCTGTTGCTTGATGCCGTTGTGCTCGAACTCGCGCACCGAGAACCATTTGTAGTATTCAGGAAACTCGCGAATGATGGCCACGGCCAGCAGCGACAGGTCGCGCGCGGTGGTGAAGTGCTGCGGGGACGGCAACCCGGTGCTGTTCTCGAAGTGAGTGCCGACCATGCCGAGACGCTTGGCGTTGGCGTTCATCAGCTGCGCGAAGGTTTCTTCGGTTCCGGCAATGTGTTCGGCCAAGGCGATGGTGGCATCGTTACCCGACTGCACGACCATGCCTAGGATCAGGTCTTGCACCGATACGGGCTTGCCCAATTCGACGAAGCTGCGCGACCCTTCGGAACGCCAGGCGTGTTCGCTCACCGTCACCTGATCGCCGAGCTTGAGCTTGCCGGACTCTAGCTCCTGAAACACGATGTAGGCGGTCATGAGCTTGGTGAGACTGGCGGGTTCCTCGCGTGTCGTGGCGTCCTTCTCCGCCAGGACTTTGCCGGTGTGAAAATCGACGACGATATAGGAGCGCGCGTCGACCTGCGGAGCGGTGGGAATGGGAGTCGCCGGCGCATCGGCCAAGCTGTGGGCGGCCGCAAACACGGTGAGAGCGGCGCAGGCAATGAGGGAGCGGAACATGGTTGGGGGACCCTTCGGAAAAAGACTTAGTGTAGCGAGGTTTGCCGTGCAATACCGGAAGAACACCTGACGCGACGGATCGCAAGTACTCGGCGCCGGAAAAAAACTCAGCGGCCGGTGATCAAACGCAAGGCGTCGTCCACTTTCTTCAAATGATTCGCTCCCACCGAGCAGTAGCAAAACATAAACCGGGCATTGGAGATCGAGCGGATTTGGTCGATCAATAAATCCGTATCGTACTTGAGCTCGCCCGTCTTCTGAATGCGGACGCGCAAGGGGAAATGATCCTCCGGTGACAGTGAATCCGTCCGACTCGTACCGGGAATAACAATCGTTGTTGGGTGGCCGGCCTTATTGAGTGCGTCGGTTTGAATGACGAGAGCCGGCCGTTCGCTTTTGCCAGGTTCCTGACGGTGTGTCTGCGGTTCGAAATTCACCGCCCAAACCTGGCCGCGTAGGACCGATGTCATGCGAGGCCATCAGCGTCACTGCTCCGCATCGAGTTCGCAGCATCCGCACTTTGTCGGGCAACTCGACGCGACAACTCAGCCATCCGGTCCTGCATTTGTTGGGCTTGGAATTGCTCGAGAGCCCGTCGAGCGTATTCGGACCTGGTGAGGCCCAATTGCTTTGCCGCAGCTTCTACCCCTGCGGCAAGCGCCCGAGGCACACGAAACGAAAAGGAGATGAGATCGTCCATAGGTAGATTATTATATTAATTGTCGTACAAATTGCAATACAAATCGAGATTCAAGTACATATCCGATATGTAACACGCCGTCATACCGGTTTGAGCATATGAAATTCCTAGTTTTTCTGCGGCTCCGAGGGTCGAGCCGAGGCGATGCCGCATGATTAATTCAGCGCCAGGTGCGCGTCGTTGATGCCGGCACGCTCCAGCGCGGCGACGATACGGTCGAATTGCGCCACGTCCGGCACCGGTCCGATACGTACCCGGTACATCCTGCGGCCGGCGATTTTATCGTCGCGCACGAAGATCTTGCCGTAACTGCCACCGCGTAACTTTGCCGCCAACCGTTCTGCATTCGCGGGATCCGCGAACGCGCCGGCCTGCACGAAGAGTGCAGGCTTTCTAACGGGGGTGCTGTCGGTCGGTGTCGGCGTCGTCGCCGCCTGCGTTGCAGTGGGCGTTACGGCCGCCCCGACCGCGAGCGCTGCGCGAGATGCCGGGTCGGCGGCCGCGGCGATCACCACCGGCGGACTCTGCACAGGCGCCGGTGCGATGGGTGCCGGCGCAAGGGGTGGCGCAATGGGCGCCGTCGGGTCGATGCTGCGCACTTCCACCATGGCGGTGCCATTGCGCAACATGTCGAGCTTGGCGGCGGCGGTGTAGGACAGATCGATGATGCGATTGCCGACGAAGGGGCCGCGATCGTTGACTCGCACCACGACACTGCGGCCGTTCTGCAGATTCGTGACGCGCACGTAGCAGGGCAGCGGCAGAGTTTTATGCGCGGCCGTCATGCCGTACATATCGTAGGGTTCGCGAGTCGAGGTCAGCACCTGATGGAAGCCGGGTCCGTACCAGGAGGCGACGCCGCGTTCCACGTAGCCGACGCTCGAGGACAGCACGTAGTAGCGCTTACCGAACACTTCGTAGGACGGCGGATTGCCATAGCGTGACCGCGGTTCGACGCGCGGCACGGCGTCCGGCACGGTTCCCGGCGGCGGTGGTGTCGCGGATGCCGGCGGTATGGCCGAAGGCGGCAGGATCACGGGCCGGGGCGGCGCGCTGAAACACGCGGCCAGCATGAGCGCGGCAGCGGCGCACGGCAGCACCGCGAGGACGCGGCGAGAGACAGCAAATACCCGGCACGAGAGCGCAAGCGAGCCACGCGAGATGAGCGGCGCGCGACTTTCACGCGAGTTTGCGAACACGCCGCTGGCGCTCACGGTTGCGCGGGTTGCGGCGTCGACGCCGGCGAGGTGGGGTTACCGGTGTTCACGACGATAGGAGTGCCGGTGGCGGCGCCACGGTTCGTGCCGGCGGCAACGCCAAGGTTTGCGGCGGCGGTGGGCGGCGCATCGTGCAACAGCATGCGCTGCTTAACGGCGGCGGCCAGCTCATAGACGGCCATGGCATACATCGCGCTGTGGTTGTAGCGCGTGATAACGTAGAAATTGTTGTAGCCCACGCGCCAATGAGTGCCATCGGTCTCGTCCGCGGCAATCAGCAAGGCGGGTGCGTTCGGCGGCAGCATGCTGTCGAAGCTCACGCCTTTGCTCGTGAGCGAGCCAACGGTCTCGGACAGGACCAATTTGCGGCCGTCCAGGTCCGGCGGCTTATCGAGGCCGACCTGGGCATCGGTCAAAACAGGTTCGCCGTTATTCCAACCGTGTTCCTTGAGATAGTTGCCGACGCTGGCGCACACATCGTCCCAATTGGTCCACAAATCGATGTGTCCGTCGCCGTCCGCGTCGACGGCGTAGCGCCGGTAATTCGACGGCATGAATTGTGGCGCACCCATCGCGCCGGCGTAGGACCCCTTTACCTTGAGCGGATCGAGACCCATGTCGCGCGCCAGCAGCAGGTATTGTTCGAGTTCATCGCTAAAAAATTGCGCGCGAGCCGGGTAGTCGAAAGCCAGCGTGGCCAGCGCGTCCAGCACCCGGTACGAGCCGGTCTGACGGCCGTAGTAGGTTTCCACGCCGAGGATCGCCGCCAGATATTGCGGCGCGACTCCGCTGCGCACGCTCGCCTGATCCAGCGCCTGGCGATGCGCGATCCAGAAATCCGTGCCTTCCCGGATGCGCTTTTCGGTGAGGAAGATCGGCCGGTACTCATACCAGAGCTTGGCCTTTTCGGCGGGCCGGTCCATCGCTTCGATGATGGCCGGTTGGCTCTTGGCGGCCTTCAGCAGCTTGCGCAGATGCCGTTTATTGTAGGAATCCGCAGCCACCATGTGCGCGATGAAATCTTTGACTTCGGGGCGTTTCAGGTCGACCGCGGTTGCCGGCCGGACGCTCACGCACAGAACCACGGCGGCGAGCAGCAGCACGCGGGTACACACGGCGACAGCGGACGGCTGAATCAAACGGGCGCGCAGGCCTGTGGCGGCGAGCAGCGATGGCTTCTTCAAGCTCAAGAGACTGTGCACGCCTAGGATCCGATGAGCTTGCGGTGCGAATGCAGCGACATCAGTATGCCGAAGCCGGCCAGCAGCGTAACCATCGAGGTGCCACCGTAGCTGATCAATGGCAGCGGTACGCCGACCACGGGCAAGATGCCGCTCACCATGCCGGAGTTGACGAACACATAGACGAAGAAACTGAGCGCGATGGCGCCGCCCGTCAAGCGAGAGAACGTGTCCTGACCCTGCATCGCGAGATACAGCGCGCGACCGACCACGATGCCGAACAGCGTCAGTATCAATAACTGGCCGAGCAGGCCGAACTCCTCGCCGATGACGGCGAATATGAAGTCGGTGGAGCGCTCCGGCAGGAATTCCAACTGCGCCTGGCTGCCGTTCATGTAGCCTTTGCCGAACACGCCTCCGGAACCGATCGCGATTTGTGATTGGATAATGTGGTAGCCGGCGCCGAGCGGGTCGGACTCTGGATTCAAGAACATCAATATCCGCTGGCGTTGATAGTCGTGAATGAAGTGCCATGCCGCCCATGCGGCGCCACCGAGCAACGGTATCGAGATCAATATGATCTGAACCTGCAGTCCCGCCAGCAGCATGACGATCAGGCCGGAGGCCGCGATGAGCAGCGCAGTCCCGAGATCCGGCTGAGTGATGACCATCGCGGTGGGAATGGCGATCATGATGCCCATGACGATCAAGTCTTTGAACGTGGGCGGCAGCGGGCGCTCATGCATGTACCAGGCGCATATCATGGGCACCGCAAGCTTCATGATCTCCGAAGGCTGGAAGCGCATGAAGCCCACGTCGAGCCAGCGCTGCGCGCCTTTGCCGACATGGCCGGTGACATCCACCACGATCAGCAGCAGCACGCCGATGACGTAGGCGATGGGCGCAAACAGGCGTAGGTACTGCGGGGTCGCGAACTTGGCGAGCGCGAGCATCGCGGTGACGGCGATGCCGATATTCACCAGATGGTGCTCGACCATTTTCACGTTCTGCCCGGAAGCGCTGTAGACCACCAAAGTGCCGATGCACACGATGATGGCCAGCACCCCGGTCAAGGGGCCGTCCAGCCCCAGGGCACGCAAGGTGCGGCCGCCCGCGGTCAGCGTGCGGCGGGTTCGCGACGGCGAGAATTCATCGAATATCATGGGTGTCTCTCAGCGCTCATGCAAGCGGCTCAAGATGCCTACCAGCACCGGCCATATCAAGGCGCCGATGACGGGCGCAAGCCAGCGGCTGAAGGTGGTCACGGGATTGCCGGTGGCGCCGTCGATCCAGAACAGCACGAATTGATAGCCGGTCAATAGCGCGAAAATGGTCAGGCATTGCGATAGAACCGAGAAGACTCTGATGCGCAGCCGCAGATGCGTGGCCCACGCCGCCATCAGGGTCAGCGCCAGCGCATGCTGGCCCAGCACCACGCCCTGTATGACATCGAGCGCGAGACCCGACACGAAAGCCAGTGCGAGTCCTCCCGCCCGAGGCGATTCGATGGACCAATAAAATACCACCAGCACCAAAAAATCCGGACGAAATGCCGCCAGCACCGACGGCAGGGGCAGCACCGCCAGCGCCAATGCAACCAGCGCCGACAGCGCCATGGACAAACGATGGATGCGATTGTCACGCATCATTGGGCGCGCGCTCCCGCGTGATGCGGCGGCGCGCTCTTGTTTCGCGGCCCAGTCGTGGTAGCCGGTGCGGTGGCGCGCGGCGCCGATTTGGCGGGCGTGACCGGCTTGCGCACAGCCGCGGCG
>DATCDX010000302.1:0-14350 GCA_036510475.1 Steroidobacteraceae bacterium | reverse complement strand
GGGCGAAGATGCCCAACACCTTGATGTGCCGCTGCAGCCCGATCAGATCGAACCAGCGGATGAACTCGCTTTCGGAGGCCTTCAGAGCAAATCCTCCGACGAGCAGCTGTTCGCGGTGGTTAAGGGCCCACTCACGCACCCGCGACGCCGGCCACACGATATAGCAATCCTTGAGCAGCGACGCCAAATCGTAGGTCACGGGCCCCCATACGGCGTCCTGGAAATCCAGGATGCCAGGGTTATTTGTCGCGGTAACCAGAAGATTGCGCGAATGATAGTCACGATGCACGAGGCTCATGGGCTGCGCCAAAGCGGCTTGCGCCTGGGTTTCGAACAATCGATCCAACATGCCGCGCTCAGCGGCGGTCACGTTCAGACCCAGATGGCGCTGCAGAAACCACTCCGGCATGAGCTCCATCTCGCGCATCAGCAAAGCGTGGCTGTAGTGCGGCAGATCGCCCGCGTTGCCGCCGGCTGTTTGCATGGTGCGCAGTGCGGCGAGCGCATCCGCATACAGCCAGTCCACCGCTCCGTCGGCCAGCTCGTCGAGGTACATTCGCGTCCCCAAATCCGACAGCAACAGAAAGCCCCGCGTAAGATCTTTTGCCAAAACCGCCGGCACGTTCAGTCCCATCTGCGCAAGGATCGCCGCCACGCCGAGGAAGGGCCCCAAGTTTTCCTTGTCGGGCGGCGCATCCATCACGATGTAACTGTCGGCTTCGCGCGTCAGGCGAAAATAGCGGCGAAAACTCGCGTCGGCCGAGGCGGGGGCTATCGCGCCGCCGGCGAATCCCAAGTCATCGAACACCCATCGACCCAGCTGCGCCAGACGGGAATCGCTTGCATCCGATACACCCATGCTTGACCATTCACCCACCGCAAATGCGGCGGTTTCAAGTATACCGACTAAGGCGATGCATTTTGTCCATGGCTTCTCATGCCCGAGCCGCATTCATCATCTTCTGCCTCGCGGCCGCCTCCGTGGTCCGCGCCGGCGATATGTGTCCGGCGCCGCCGCAGTACCATGCCCCTGCCGGAACGGACATCGACGCGAACGACCACCGGATTCACATCGACAGCGATGACGCCGTCCTCGATGCCGAGCGCAATGCCGTTCTGAACGGCCGCGTGAAGGTCCGTCAGGATGCTCGCAGCGTAACGGCCGACTCGGTCACTTACGACAATAAAACCGGGCGGATCGCGGTCAAGGGCGGCGTGGATTTCGAGGACCCCAAATTGCGTGTGCGCAGCGACAAGGGCAGTTACGACACGACCGGCGCCGCCAATTTCAACCAGGCCGCCTTCCAGCTCATGGACCGCAACGGCCGTGGATTCGCGAAGGATATCGACGTGCTGCCGAACGGCAAGGTCACTCTGACACGGGTGCGCTACACCACCTGTCCGGTCGGCAACGAGGACTGGATGCTGCAAGCCTCCTCGATCAACCTGGACACCAAGGTCCAGGAAGGCGTCGCGCGCAATGTGACCATGCGCTTCAAAGATGTGCCGATTTTCTATACACCCTATATTTCGTTTCCTCTGGGCGATGAACGCAAGAGCGGGCTGCTGTTCCCGAGTTTCGGCCATTCCGGGAACAACGGCTTCGAGCTGGAAGTACCCTACTACTTCAATCTGGCGCCGAACTACGACCTTACGCTCACGCCGGGTCTTCTGTCGGCGCGCGGCGTGCAGCTCGGCGGCCAGTTTCGCTACCTCTCCGCGAAATCTCACGGCCAGATCGACACCGTCTTTCTACCCGACGATTCGCAGACGCGCAGCGACCGCAGCTACTTCCACTTCACCAATATTACGGAACTGAAGAAGGGCCTGCGTTTCGACACCGACGTCGCGAGTGTCAGCGACAGCAGCTACTTCGAGGACTTCGCCGTGGGTTCCGACCAGACCAGCGTGACCTTCCTGGAGCGCCGGGCGGGACTGCTTTATTACGATGATGCCTGGCGCATACGCGGCGAGCTGCAGAACTTCCAAACCATCGACACCACGGTGCCCACGACCTGCGCCAACGGTGTCTCGGTACCGGCGGCGTTCTGCGACCAGCGGCCCTATTCGCGCGTACCGCGGATCCAGGCGAACGCACTGTGGCCGATTCTCAACAGCCATTTTGAATTCGCATTGGACAGCGAGGCGGTGAATTTCCTGCGTGATGTGGGCCCCACGGGGGTGCGCTTAAACGTGGCGCCGGAGCTGCGCTGGTCGAGCCGCGGGCCGGGCTATTTCTTCGAACCCGCCGTGGGCTACGACTTCACGCAGTATGACTTAAAGAACGCAGTCGCCAGCGGCATCGGTGCGCCGAGCACACCCACTCGAACGCTGCCGTACGCGCGGGTCGATGCCGGTCTCGTGTTCACCCGCGATGCCGGTTCCCAGGGACAACGCACCCAAACCTTAGAACCACGCGTGGTCTACAGCTACGTGCCCTACCGCGATCAGGACCGGCTGCCGATTTTCGATACCGGGTTGCCGGATTTGAATTTGACCGAGCTGTTTCGCACCAATCGGTACGTGGGCGAGGACCGTATCGGCGACGCCAACCAAGTGGCGCTGGCAGTGACCACGCGCCTCTTCGATACCTTGTCGGGAGCGCAGTATCTGTCGGCAACCCTCGGCCAGATCCGCTATTTCTCGGTACCGCGGGTCGGCCTGCCGGAGCAGTCTCTGCTGACATCGTCGGGACAGACGCTGGTGACCGTACCCGGGGTCAATCCGCTGGCTCTGCCGGGACAGGCGTTGGTGAACTCCCGCGGCCAAATTCTCATGTCCTTTCCCGGACAGTACGTCGCCGGGTTGCCGGCGCAGACTTTCGCCGCCCCAGGTTTGGGGCAGTCGGCGCCGGTCTTCCCCGCTTCCGATCTGGTCGCCGATGTCGCGGTGACCGCCTACAAACACTTCAGCTTCAAATTCGACTACCTGTGGAATCCCTATACCTCCCAAACCGATAAGTCGGAGGTCTCGCTGCAGTACCGGCCGGATCCGACCCGGGTCATCAATATCGGCTACCGCTTTCAGCAGAACGTCCTCTCCCAGGGGGTCATTCTGAAGCAATGGGACGGCTCCTTCGCCTGGCCGATCGCCGCGCATTGGAACACCGTGGGACGCTGGGTCTATTCCCTCCAGGACAGGAAAACCATCGAGCAAGTGGCTGGTTTTGAATACAAAAGCTGCTGTTACCGTGTTCAGCTGGTACAGCGCCGCTACATCAGTAACCGCAACGGAGGACTGGACACCTCGATTGCATTACAATTGGAACTGACGGGCTTAAGTTCGGTCGGAAAACGTGCGGATTCCTTCTTGGAACAGTCGATCCGCGGGTACTCCACGCGGGACCCGGATGCTCAAGTTGCCGCCCCTTAAAGCCAGGACGAATTCGACTCATGCGTAAATATTCCTTCGTTTGCTTCAGTTTGCTGGCGCAAGTCCTGTTGCTGGGAGTCTCCCAGGCGCAGACCCGCGACATCGGCGTCCATGGCGAGCTGCTCGACCGGATCGCCGCCGTCGTCAACGATGGTCTGGTGCTGAAAAGCGAACTGGACGCGCAAATGGACGCGGTGACCAAGCGGCTTCAGGAGCAAAAGGTCGAGCTGCCGTCGCAGAGCGTGCTGAAACATCAGGTGCTCGATCGATTGATCTTGCAGGAAATTGAGGAACAGCACGCCAAGCGCATCGGATTGACTATTTCCGACGAGCAATTGAACACTGCGCTGCAGGAAATTGCGACGCGCAACAAGATTCCGTTCGATCAGCTACCCACGGCGCTCGAGGCGCAAGGCGTCGACTACAAACAATACCGGGAGTCCATGCGCAAGGAGTTGACCTTGAGCACGTTGCGGCAACGCGACGTAATCGCCCACATCAACGTCACCCCGCATGAACTCGAACAGTATCTCGCGCGCCAGGACACCGCGGCGGCGAACGACGAATTCAATGTATCGCACATTCTGCTGTCGCTACCCGCCGCCGCGACGCCGGAGCAGATCGAGGAGATCTCCGGCAAGGCTAAGGACATAGCCGCGCGCGCCGGCAAGGGCGAGAACTTCGGGGAACTCGCGATCACCAATTCCAATAGCCAGACGGCGTTGGAGGGTGGCGCGCTCGGCTGGCGCAAGGGTTCTCAGTTACCCGACTTTGTTTTGCAGCTGGTCTCGAAGATGAAGCCGGGCGAGGTCAGTGACCCGGTGCGCACGCCCAGCGGCTTTAACATCGTCAAGCTCAATGAACGGCGCAGCGGCGAAACGAAAGTCATCGTCAACCAGATCCATGTCCGGCACATTTTGATGAAACCGAACGCGCTGGATGATGACGAAACGGTTCGTCAGAAATTATCGGCGCTGCGTGACCGCATCTTGAAAGGCGAGGATTTCGCCGGCCTCGCATCGACCATGTCCGAAGACCCGGGTTCGGCGCCGGACGGCGGCGATTTGGGTTGGAGCGCCCCGGGCACGTTCGTGCCGGAGTTCGACAAGGCGATCGCGAACCTGAAAGTCAACGAAATCAGCCAGCCGTTCAAGACCCGCTATGGCTGGCATATCGTGCAGATGTTGGGGACCCGCACCTATGACAGCACCGATGATGTTCGCCGTCAGCGCGCCTTCGCCGCCATCCGCGAAAGCAAGGCGGACGAGGAAACCGAGTTGTGGCTGCGGCGATTACGCGACGAGGCATTCGTCGAAATCAAGATGTAGTGTACATACCGCGGATCGTCATTACGTCGGGAGAACCGGCGGGAATCGGACCGGACGCCTGTGTCGCGTTGGCCCAAACCGCTTGGGAAGCCGATATCGTCGTGGCCGCCGATGCCGATTTGCTGGCGTCCACGGCTGAGGCCCTCGGATTGCCCCTTGACATCGAGCGCTACGACTCCTCGCAGCGCGCGGCGCCGCATCGCGCCGGCATCCTCAAAGTCATGCCCATTGCGACCCGCCAGCCGGTGTCGGCGGGTCACCCGGATGCGCGCAACGCCGCCTATGTGATTGAGATGCTGGATCGTGCCTGCGACGGCTGCATGAATGGTGAGTTCGCGGCCATGGTGACCGCCCCGGTGCAAAAGAGCATCCTGATGGACGCGGGCTACGACTTCAGCGGCCACACCGAATATCTCGCGGCGAGGACGCGCGCCGCCCTGCCGGTGATGTTGCTGCTGAGCGATCAGTTGCGAGTGGCGCTGGTGACCACTCATCTGGCCCTCGCCGACGTGCCGCATGCCATCACCCGCGAGCGGCTGCGCAGCACCCTGCGTATCGTCAACATGGACTTGGAAAGGCTGTTTGCGCTGACTCCGCCGCGCATCGCCGTGCTCGGGCTCAACCCGCACGCCGGCGAGTCCGGACACCTGGGTCGCGAAGAAATCGAGATCATCCAGCCGGTACTTCAGGAACTGCGGGCCGAAGGCCTCGACCTGCAAGGCCCGGTGCCTGCGGATACGGCCTTTACGCCTCGCTTCCTGAAAACCACCGATGTCATCGTCGCGATGTACCACGATCAAGGATTGCCGGTGATCAAGCACGCGGCGTTCGGCAACGCCGTCAACATGACATTGGGACTGCCGATTCTGCGCACCAGCGTCGATCATGGCACGGCATTGAGCTTGGCGCGCACCGGCAAAGCGGATGTCGGCAGCCTGAACGCGGCGCTGGGGCTTGCCATCGAATTGGCGAGCGTGAATGGCGCCGATGCCGGTTCGTAAGCGATTCGGCCAGCATTTCCTGCATGATCCCGGGGTGATCCGCCGTATCGTCGATGCGGTGGCCCCGGTCGCCGGCGAGCGTGTCGTCGAAGTCGGACCTGGCCGCGGCGCATTGACCTGGGGCCTTCTGCAAAAAGCCGGGCTGCTCGACGTGATCGAGATCGATCGCGATCTGGCGCAATCGCTGATGGCCGATCCACGCGCGAAAACCGGACTGCGCATGCACGTCGAGAACGTGCTCGACACCGACTTCGAGCGCCTGCGAGGGGTGGGCAAGCCGTTGCGGATCGTCGGCAACCTCCCCTACAACATTTCCACGCCGCTGCTGTTTCGCCTATTGACGCAGCGCGCCGCAATCTCGGACATGCACTTCATGCTGCAAAAAGAAGTGGTGGACCGCATGGCCGCACAGCCCGGAACCAAGCAGTACGGACGATTGACCGTCATGCTGGCGGCCGTGGCCGAAGTCGAGGGCCTGTTCGATGTCGGACCCGGCGCGTTTAAGCCGGCCCCCAAAGTGTGGTCCGCCGTGGTGCGCCTGCGGCCTACCGTAAAACCCCGCTTCGACATTGGCAACGACGGGGTGCTTCGAACCTTGGTCACCGCAGCGTTTTCGCATCGCCGAAAGACCCTGCGCAACGGCCTGAAGGGCCTGCTCACCGCGCAGCAGATCGAGACCTGCGGCATCGACCCGCAGTTGCGCCCGGAAACGCTGACGCCGGCGCAATTTGGCCTGCTCGCGGCCCACTATTCAAAAAAATAGCGCTTTACTCCGCTATACTCGAACCCGTATGACCGGCTACAAGAAAATTTTGGTGCTGTTGGATCTGTCGGAGGGCAGCGAACAGGTTGCCACCGCCGGGCGGGATCTAGCGGTGCACTCGAATGCGGAGCTGGTGGCCTTGCACGTCGTTGAATTCGTGCCGGTCGAACCCATGGGCGAGTCCTTGATGCCCACCGTGCAGATCGAGGAGGAGTTGATCAAACGCTCGCGCGAGCGGCTCACTCAACTGTGCGCGCGGCTGGGATTTCCGCCTGCGGCACCGCGGGTCGAGGCCGGCAACACGAAGGCGGAAATCCTGCGCGTCGCGAAAGAGGTGCAGGCGGATCTGATCGTCCTCGGCAGCCGCGAGCGTCACGGTCTCGCCATACTGGTTAACTTTACGGAAGATACCGTCCTGCACGCCGCGCACTGCGACGTGTTGGCGATCCGCTTGAAGTAATGCGATGCAGGCCATGACATCCGAACCGGCGAATCCCAAGATCAAGGTGGAGGTCGAGACCTCGTACATCGAGGAACAGTCCGATCCACACGACAAGCGCTTCGTTTTTTCGTACACCATCACGATTCGCAATGAGGGCCGGGTGCCGGCGCGCCTGCTGACGCGCCACTGGATCATCACGGATGCGAACGGCAACGTGAAAGAAACTCGCGGTGACGGCGTGGTCGGCGAGCAACCCTACCTGAAGCCGGGCCAGGGATTTCGCTATTCCAGCGGCGCCGTGATCGAGACACCGGTCGGCACGATGCAGGGTAGTTACCAGATGGTGGCCGACGACGGCCAACAATTCGACGCCCTGATCGCTCCTTTTCGGCTGGCGATGCCCGGAGTCCTTCACTAGCCCTTTGGGCGAGGTGGCTGATGGCGCTATACGCAATCGGCGACGTGCAAGGGTGTGACGAGGAACTGGGCACGCTGCTGGCGTCGTTGCGGTTCAGAGCCGACCGCGACCGGCTCTGGCTGGTCGGCGACCTGGTGAACCGCGGCCCCGATTCACTGAAAGTCTTGCGCAGGATCAAGTCCTTGGGCGATGCGGCGACGGTCATCTTGGGGAATCATGACCTGCACCTGTTGGCCGTTGCCTTTGGCCACGCGCGCCTCCGCAGCGACGATACCCTCACCGAGGCATTGACTGCCCCGGACCGGCAGGCATTGTTCGACTGGCTGATGCACCGGCCGCTACTGCACGAAGACCTTGAACTGAATGTGTGCATGCTGCATGCCGGCCTCGCGCCGCAATGGGATATGAACTTGGCGCGGCGTTGCGCCCGCGAATTCGAAACGGCCTTGCGGCGCGACCCCGAGACGCTGTTCGAACGGTTGTACGGCGATCTGCCGGACCGTTGGGACGATGCCCTCGAAGGCGAAGAGCGCCTGCGGTTCATCGCCAATTGTTTCACGCGCCTGCGCTATGTGGATGCGGACGGCCGCCTGGCGCTGCGCGCCAAGGGATCGCCGAAGAAGGCCCAGAGCCAGTCGCTCATCCCCTGGTTCGAGGCACAGAATTCCCGCTGGCACGGACCGCGGTTTGTGTTCGGTCATTGGTCGACCTTGGGATTTTTCCGCAATGCCGATGTTACCGGCCTCGACACGGGCTGCGTCTGGGGAGGCAGCCTCACCGCGTTGCAATTGGATGTGCCGGACGCCGCGCCGGTGCAGGTGGCGTGCGCCGCGCCGCGCTAGCGTGCGATAGCGGCGAAGTTTCAAGGGCGCCGCTATAATGGGGCGATGACCATGGCGCCACCTTTCAATCTGCGTCGCTGGATCGAGCAGTACCGTGATCTGCTCAAGCCTCCTGTGGGCAACAAATTGCTGTTTCAGGACAGCGAATTCATGATCATGGCCGTCGGCGGCCCCAATTCCCGCAAAGACTTTCATCATGATTCGAGCGAGGAATTTTTCTTCCAGATCGAGGGGGACATGGTGCTTAAGGTCGTGCAGGACGGCCGGCTGACAGACATTCCGATCCGCGAGGGCGACGTGTTTCTGTTGCCGCCGCAAGTGCCGCATTCACCGCGGCGGCCCGCGGGCAGCGTCGGAATCGTCGTGGAAAGACGCCGCGCCGCCGATGAACTGGACGGTTTCTCATGGTACTGCGAAAACTGCGGTGATCGCCTGTATCTGGAACGCGTCGCCGTGCATGACATCGAAGCACAGTTGCCGGAGATTTTTGCCCGATTTTATTCGAGCGTTGAACACCGCACCTGCGGCGTCTGCGGCACCATCATGCGGGCCCCGACCCCATGACGCCGGGCCGGCTCTGAGCGCCGCGATGCAAGGCGCGGCACTCGATGCGGCCGGCGCTCTCGCCCAGGACGCGACCGATCCGCTGGCGGGTTTTGCCGCTCAATTCCATCATCCTTACGACGCCGCGGGCCGAAGATCCGTGTACCTCTGCGGCCACTCGTTGGGATTGCAGCCCAAATCGGCAGCGCAATATGTCGAATCGGAACTGGCCGACTGGCGGCGCCTAGGCGTGCTCGGACATCACGAGGCCGCGCGCCCGTGGATCGGCTACCACGAACATTTGACGCAACCGCTCGCCGCGCTGGTCGGCGCAGGTACCAGCGAAGTCGTCGCCATGAATTCCTTGACCGTCAATCTGCACCTGATGATGGTCAGCTTCTTCCGCCCGGATGGGCTGCGCAACAAGGTGCTGATCGAGAAGTCGGCATTCCCCTCGGATCGTCACGCCGTCGCCTCACAACTGGCGCTGCACGGCTTGAATGCGGCGGAACATCTCATCGAGATCGAACCGCGGCCCGGTGAACGAAGCTTGCGAACGGACGACATCATCGGCGCCATCGAGCGGGAGTCGAATCGGCTGGCGCTGGTCCTGCTGCCCGGCGTTCAGTATCTCACCGGCCAATCCTTGAACCTTTTGCCCCTGATCGCCGCCGCCCGCCGGATCGGCGCGGCGGTCGGCCTGGATCTCGCGCACTCCATCGGCAATACCCTGCTGCAATTGCACGACTGGGGTGCCGACTTCGCCGTATGGTGCAGCTACAAGTATCTCAATGCGGGACCCGGCGCCATCGGCGGCTGCTTCGTGCACGAACGCCATGCCCGGCGCACCGATTTACCGCGACTCACCGGCTGGTGGGGACACGACAAGGCAACGCGCTTTCTGATGGGCCCTGAGTTTCGGCCGATTGCCGGCGCCGAAGGCTGGCAAATCAGCAATCCACCCGTGCTCTCCACCGCCCCGCTGCTGGCATCACTGGAAATATTTCAGCGGGCCGGCATGCAACGGCTGCGGCACAAGTCGATCGCGCTGAGCGGGTTCCTACAGCGTCTGATCGAGAACCGGCTGCGCGGCCAGGTCGACATCATCACGCCGAGCGCGGCCGACGAGCGCGGCGCGCAATTGAGCTTGAAAATCCTGCGCCCCGCCGCGCAAGCCAAACGCTGTCACGAGCGGCTTAACGCAGCGGGAGTCGTCAGCGATTGGCGGGAACCCGATGTGCTGCGGCTGACCCCGGTGCCGCTGTACAATTCATTCAGTGACGTGTTTGCCGCCGTCGAAGCTCTCGCACAAGCCTTGTGCCCGTGAAGCTGGGTCAGGAGCCGGTCGGCATCGTCGGCGCGGGACCTACGGGTGCCCTGCTCGCGGTTCTCCTGAAGCGTCGCGGCTTTTCTCGCGTGGAACTCTACGAGTCTCGCCCTGACCCCCGGGGTGCCGCCGCGGAGTCCGGCCGGTCCATCAACCTGGCATTGGCGGATCGCGGCATACATGCGCTGCAAGCGGCGGGCGCCTTCCAAACCTTAAGCCCCGAGCTGCTGCCGATGCGCGGCCGGCTCATCCATCGCTTGGATGGCGCCACCGCGCTGCAGCCCTATGGTCAGCGCCCCAATGAGATGATCTATTCCATTTCCCGGCATCGGCTCAACCAGGCGTTGCTCGATGCCGCCATACGGCAGCATGGCGTGCGCGTGCATTTCGAACATCGCTTCGAAGCCGCCGATTTCGATGCAGGGGTCGTGCAGATTCGCGATCTGCGCCGCAACCGTCTGTACAGCGTGCGGATGCAACCTCTGCTGGCGGCCGACGGCGCGGGCTCACTGATGCGCCGGCGCATGAGCGCCTTAGGGTTCATCGAAACGCACGAGACCGATCTTGAGCACGGCTACAAGGAATTGTCGATGCCGGCGGCTGCGGACGGCAGCCATCGAATGGTGCGCGATGCACTGCATATTTGGCCGCGAGGCAACTTCATGTTGATCGCATTGCCGAATGACGACGGCAGCTTCACCGCCACGCTGTTCCTACCCAAGCACGGCGCGGTCAGTTTCGAGGCTCTGACCCAAGCTTGCGCCATCGAGCGGTTCTTCTCGTGTAATTTTCCGGACGCGCTCGCACTGATGCCTGATTGCATCGCCGAATTCCAGGCCCACCCCACCGGGTTCCTCGGCACCGTGTCCGCCGGCCCCTGGCACCATGGCGGCATGACGGCGTTGATCGGCGACGCGGCGCATGCCATCGTGCCGTTTCACGGCCAGGGCATGAACTGCTGTTTCGAGGACTGCGTGGAATTCGACGCCTGTGTGGGCCGGCATTCATCCTGGGAAGTGGCGCTCGCGGATTTCAGTGCCACGCGCAAGCCGAATACCGACGCCATTGCCGCTATGTCGCTGGAGAATTATTCGGAGATGCGCGAGCAGGTCGCCGACCCGCGGTTTCAGCTGCGCCAGCTACTGTCATTGGAGCTTGAAAGGCGCTTTCCACGCCGCTTCATTCCGCGCTATTCCATGGTCATGTTCCATCATGAGATCGATTATCAAACTGCCTATGCGCGCGGCACAATCCAGGCACAGCTGTTGAACGAGTTGACGGCGGGCGCCGCGAGCCTCGCCCAAGTCGACTTCGAACGCGCGGCACGCGAGATCGAGGCCCGGCTCACGCCGCTTTAGGCGCGGTCGGTTGGACGCGCATCGGTTGGGCGCGATCGCTCGAGCGTGACGAAACTTAAGGCATAGGCATTCTTGTCGTCCGCAGCGTGCCATTCGCGCGACGCCTCGGACCACTCCGCGCCGCGCCACCCGCCGAAAAAGGTATCGCCCTCGATTCGCGCGTGTACCAGCGTGAGATGAATGCGGCGGGCCAGCGGCAGGCATAGCTGAAAAATATCCGCCCCGCCGATCACCATCAGCGTGGCCGGTGTGCCGCAGGCGATTCGCGCCTCACCGAGCGTCGTGACGACGGTGCAATCGTCGGGTCTAAACACCGCGGAACGGCTCAACACCAGATTAGTCCGGCCCGGCAGCGCCTTGCCGATCGACTCATAGGTCCTGCGGCCCATCAGCACATGACCGCCCAGAGTGAGCGCTTTGAAGTACTTCAAATCCGCGGGCAAATGCCAGGGCAGCTGATTAGCGCGGCCGATGACATCGTTCTCCGCCACCGCGACCACCAATTCAAGGGTGGCCGTGGCGGCGGCCTCAGGCGACCCGGCACTCACTCAAAATCCACCGCGTCAGCTCCTGGAGGTCCTCGCGCTCGCGATCCTCGGGCCGGTGCAATAAAAAATAACTCTCATTCGTGGTCAATTCCGCATCGAACAATTTCACCAGGCCGCCGGCAACGAAGCGATCGGCGCTCAGGCGCGCCGGAACCAGGGCCGCGCCCACGCCCTGCTCAGCGGCCAGCACCACCGCCGACATGGTGTCGAGACGCACCAGTCGATTGGGCTTGATCGGCTCGATCCCCAAATCCGCCGCCCAGCGTTCCCATGCCTCGCGCCGCTCCTCATGCAGCAACAACGTCTTGCCGTTCAGGTCGCCATACGAATCGATGGGGTTCTCCACCAGGAATGCCGGCGAACAGGCGGCGATGAAGCTCTGCGTGAACAGTTCGTGGACGGTCAACCCCTCCCAGGGACCGCAGCCCACGACGATGGACAGATCCGCCTCCGGCGGGTGCGTCTTCGGCGCAGAGAACGTGGTCTCGATGCGAATATCGGTTTCCTCACGCGCCTGCGAAAAGGAGGCCAGGCGCGGCAGCAGCATTTCATTGGCAAAGAACGGCGGCACGTTCAGGCGGATGATGGAACGTCCGTAGCGAACCTGCAGCTGCTCGGTGACGGACTCGAGCTTCGAGAAAATATCGTTGATGTGTTCCAGGTAGTGCGCGCCGGCATCGGTCAAGGTCAGCGTGCGCACCCCGCGCTCGAACAAGGAAACGCCGAGTTGCTGCTCGAGCGCCTTGATCTGATGGCTTACCGCCGACGGGGTGACGAACAAATCCTCAGCAGCGGCCTTGAAACTCTGCAGCTTGGCCGCGACCTGAAAGGTCTTCAGAAACTTGAGCGACGGCAAGCGCATTGGGTGGGTCAAAATTCGCTGGGGCCGTGATTACCGTTGGAATCCTCTGCGCATATGTAGTTTATGATACACGAAATAACAGAGTCGATATTTTCACGAGCCCACGACTTATGACAGTGATTTCGGCACGAGTACTTCGCCCGGCAGCCACCGCCGTTCTGATGTTGCATACCTTGCAGGCCACAGCGCAGCGCACGCCCACCTACGGCGCCGCGGACCCTGTGGTCAAAGATTTGAGCCTCTTCGACCCCAAACGGCCGATCACTCAAGAATTGCAAACCAACGTACCTGATGGCTTCACCGTCGGGGCGGTCGGAGATCTGATCATTTCGCGGCCGCTATCCCAGTATTCATCGCGGCTGCCGGACTTCAAAGCGGTACTCGACGTCATGCATGGTGCCGATGTTGTGTACGGAAACCTCGAGACCACGATCTTCGATGCGCGCAATTTCACAGGCTCACCGTATTCGTGGGACGGAGATTGGACCAATTCCAGTCTCCCGGCGGTTGCTGCGGATTTGAAGGCCATGGGGGTCGGCATCGTATCGCGGGCCAACAACCATTCGCTCGATTGGGGCCTTGAGGGCATGCGCGCGACCAACCGTTATCTCGATGACGCCGGCATCGTGTATGCAGGAGTCGGTGAGAGCCGCGGTCTGGCGCGGGCGCCGCAGTTTCTGGAGACCACCAAGGGACGCGTGGCATTGGTCTCGATCGCCTCGACCTTCCGGCCGACGACGGACGCGCTGCCGCCGGAAGGCGCCGCGCCGGGGCGGCCCGGCCTCAACGCATTGCATGTCACGCGAACTATCGTGGTGCCGGCCGCGGCGATGCGCACCCTCGCAAGCACCGCCTGTACGATTTTTGCGCATCACTGCAACGAAGTACCGGCCACACTCGATTTATTCGACGTCCAATACCGGTTGGGCAAAAAATTCGCCTATGCCTATGCGATGGATCCGGAAGATGTGGCGGGAATTCTGAAGAACATCCGCTCCGCCCGCGAGAACGCCGATTTCGTGATCGTTGCGATCCATGCCCATGAATGCACGAATGATTGCGACGACGCCAACCAGCCGCGCGGTGCGGCCGATTTCTTGAAGCGGCTGGCCCACGAGGCGATCGATTCGGGCGCGGATGTGTTCGTCACCACCGGCAATCATAATCTCGGACCGATGAAACTGTACGCATCGCCGCTGCGCGGCACGCGGCCGATCTTTTATGGTCTCGGCAATTTCTTCTGGAGCGACGTGCAAGATCCCTTGCCACACGATCTGTTTCAGGGCAATCGCGCGCTGCTCGCGGCGGCGTGGCAGGATGCGGCGAAAGCCACGGATTACGATCTTACCGCGCCCCTCAATCGCGCCAGCTTCGCACACGATTTCACTTTCCGCAGCGTCATCGCGGTGAGCCGCTTCGAAGGCAACCAGCTGGCGGAGCTGCGGTTGTATCCGGTCGAAGACGGCTACGGCGATAAACTGACCACGAGCGGCATCCCGCGCCTGGTCACCGACCACGGCGTCGCGGCGGCGATTTTCAAGCAAAT
>DATCDX010000301.1:0-3354 GCA_036510475.1 Steroidobacteraceae bacterium | reverse complement strand
AGCGCATGCGGCAAGAGCGCTTCGACCCTCTGCTCGGTGTCGATGACATTGGCACCGGGCTGTTTGTAGATCAATAGCAAAATGCCGTTGCGGCCGTTTTGCCAGGCTGTCATCTGCATATTTTCCGGGCCGTCGACCGCGACCCCGATGTCGCGGATGCGCACCGGCGCGCCGTTCTTGTATGCGACGATTACATCGTTCCACGGTGCGGCCTTCAGCAGTTGATCATTGGCGTAGATCGTCAGGCTGCGTTTCAGACCGTTGATCGAACCCTTGGGCGCATCGACCGTGGCGGTGGTGATGACGCCGGCCACGTCCTCCAATTCCAGACCCAGCGCCGCCAGCTTGACGGGATCGATTTGCACGCGCACCGCCGGCTTCTGCTGGCCGCCGATCGTCACCTGCGCGATCCCCGGTATCTGCGAAATCTGCTGTGCCAGGATATTTTCGGCATAGTCATCGACGGTGGTGACCGGCAGTACATCCGAGTGCACGGCCAGAATCAGTATCGAGGAATCGGCGGGATTGACCTTGCGGTAGGAGGGCGGCGAGGGCAGATTCTTCGGTAATTGGCCGCCTGCTGCGTCGATCGCCGATTGCACATCCTGCGCGGCCGCATCGATGTTGCGGTCCAGATCGAATTGCAGCGTGACCTGGCTGGTGCCGAGCACGTTGGTCGAGGTCATCTGCGACAGACCGGAGATTTGCGCGAATCGATATTCCAGCGGCGTCGCAACCGATGAGGCCATGGTCTCCGGGCTCGCGCCCGGCAGTTGTGCCGTGATCACGATGGTGGGGAAGTCGACCTGTGGCAACGGTGCCACCGGCAGCAAGGGGAAGACCACGAGTCCAACCAGGAAAATGCCGCCCATCAACAGCGAGGTGGCGATCGGGCGCCGGATGAATGGCGCGGAAATGCTCATGACGACGAACGCACATGAGCGCCGGGCTGCAGGCGGTATTGATTGCTCGTCACGACGCGCTCGTTCAACGCGAGGCCGCTCTTGACTATGGTCATGTCGCCGCTTTGCGCGCCGAGCTTCAACAGCCGCACCTCAACAGTCGAATCGCTCTTCACCACATAAGTGAAAGGACCGTCCGGCCCCAGTTCGACCGCGCTGGTCGGCAACGTCAGGGCATTTCGGTCGGTGCGCACCAGCACGCGTGCGTTGACGTACTGTCCCGGCCAGAGTGTGCCGTGGGTGTTGCTGAACGTGGCCTTGAGCTTGGCCGTGCCGGTTGCCAGCTGAATCTCGTTGTCGATCAACAACAGTGTGCCTTGATCCAACTCGGTGCCGCCGTCGCGCGACAGGGTGGTCACCGCAACCGGACCTGCGGACAGCGCGGCGCTGATGGCGCCCAAATCCTCCGCGGGAAGTGTAAAAATCACCGAGATGGGTTGCATCTGAGTGACGACGACGATGCCGGTGGTATCCGAGGCGTGTACGATGTTGCCGGGATCGATCAGGCGTATGCCGGTGCGGCCGTTGATCGGCGAGGTGATTCGTGTGTAGTCGAGTTGCGTGCGGGCGTTGTCGATCGCGGCCTGATCGACCTTACGCTGTGCCGTGAGCTGATTGACCATGGCGTGCTGTGTATCGACGGTTTGCTTACTCGCCAGGTCCTGCGGCTGCAGCACGGTGTAACGCTTGAGATCGAGCGTCGCATTCGCGAGCTGTGCGGCATCCTTGGCTTGGATCGCGACCGCTTGTTCGAGCGCCGCGCGATTCGGACGCGGATCGATTTGCGCCAGTAGGTCCCCCTTGCGAACGTGCTGGCCTTCGGTGAACGCGATCTTATCGAGTTGACCGTCCACCCGCGCGGTGACGGTCACTGTGTAGAACGCTTGGACTGTTCCCAGGCCCTGTAGGTAGATCGGCACGTCGGCGTGGGTCACTGCCGCGGTGTCGACGGTGATGGCCTGCGGCGCCTTGTTGGTGGCGGCGCCGGCGGGTTTGTGCAGGCCGCGCCACGCAAGTAGCGCCAACGCCGCGACAGCGAGCCCGGCCAGCAGCCCGCGCTTGCGGATTTTCAAACGTTCGTTCATCGATGTGTCACCCTTGCTGCCAGCCGCCGCCGAGCGCGGTAAATAAATCCACCAATGCCTGCAGGTGCAAGTATTCGATCTGCACCATGGCGTCTTGCGCGCTGAACAGCGCATTTTCCGTATTGAGCACCGTCAATATGTTTACGGTGCCGGCTGACATCTGCGCCTGCGCGAAGCCGTAGGCGCGTCGGGCTTTGCTCACGGCGTCCTGTTGCCGGATGCGCTGTTCAGCGGTCTGTTGGACAGCGACCAACGCACCCTCGACGTTGCTGAATGCGGTAAGCACCGTCTTGTGGTAGGCCGTCAGCAGTTCGGTGTGGCGCGCCTCGGTATAGGCGACCTGACCACGCAGCGCGCCGCCGTGAAAGATCGGTTGAGTCAGTCCGGCGGCGAGGGCATACACGCGATTCGCCGGGCTGATCACCCCCGACAGTGCTGAGCTGGCGTAGCCGCCGCTCGCCGTCAGTTCGATGCTTGGGAACAGGGCCGCGCGGGCGACTGTGATGTCCGCGTTGGCGGCAATCAATCTCTGCTCCGCTTCGGCCACGTCCGGGCGCCGCGACAATAGTTGCGAGGGGAGTCCCTCGAGGAGGGCCGGGCTCGACAGTGCCGATAGCGTGCCCATGTCGACATCGACCGACTCCGGCGTCTTGCCGATCAGCACAGCGAGTGCATACACGGTCTGCCGGAATTGCTGCAGCAGCGGCGGCAAGGCGGCGCTCAGCAGCGCCACCGCCGTTTCTTGCTGTGCCACATCGAGTCCGGTGGCGGTTCCGGCAGACCGTTCGAGTTCAAAGCCACGAAGTATCTTCTGTCCGTTGTCGAGGCTCTGCTGCGCGACCTGAATGCGATCCCGCAGCTCGAGTGCCTGGAAATACGTGGTGGCGACACTGCTGATAACCGTGAGAGCCACCGTTTGGCGATCGAAGCGGCTGGCTGCCGCGGCCGCTCGCGCGGCATCGCGCAGCGCGCGGTTCTTGCCCCAGAAATCGAGTTCGTAGCTCGCGCTGAGTTCAGGGTTGAAGACGTTGAACAGCCGCGGACCGGTGCCCGAAACCTGGGCGCGTTCACGCGTCGCCGCGGCGCCGAGATCGAGTGACGGCAGAAGCGCCGCACCGGCGATGCGCGCCTGGGCATCCGCCTCCTGAACACGGGCGATGGCACCGGCCAGGTCATCGTTGCTGCGCTCGGCTTGCGCAATCAATTCATTGAGCTTCGCCGATCCAAATCCGCGCCACCAGTCGCTTGCCGCCCACGTAGAAACGGCTGCCGCGTGGCCGTCCGCGGTCGTGGCGGGTGTAGCGCCG
>DATCDX010000300.1:0-2670 GCA_036510475.1 Steroidobacteraceae bacterium | reverse complement strand
GAAAAATCTTTCTTCGCCTCGCCGCGCTTGCGCATCAGGTCGACGATCACGTGCTCGCCCACCGAGGATTTGCCTTCGGTGCGGCTGAAACTGTACTCGACTTGCGCCCAATCCTCGCCGTGCTGACGTCCGATGCACTTGGCCTTGATCGAACCCATCTGCTTGCGATGCATGAACTGATGGTTCATGTCGAATAGATTTTCATGCATGAACGTGTAGTGACATGCCACTTCACGGTTCAACCGTCGAGTCTTATAGTCCCGCCGCTGTGAGGAGCCGAGTCCGGCCGGTAAGCGGCTTTCCGCGAGCGACGGATCGCCCGGAAACACGAAGATCAGACCGTCCACTTCGCGCGCGGGATAACTCTTTACGCCATTCGGCAACCGCTCCTTGCCCAGGTAGGGCACTTCCACGCATTTACCGCTGTTATCGTAGGTCCAGCCGTGATAGTGGCACTTGAGCCGATCGCCGCACACCACGCCCAAGTGCAGCGGCACCTGGCGGTGCGCGCAGCGATCTTCCAGCGCGAACACCTGGCCGCTCTTGCCGCGATACAACACGATGGGCTGATCCGCGAAGCGCCGGCCCAGCGTGCGGCCCTCCTTCAGCTCATCGGCCCAGGCCACCGGATACCAGTAGTCGGGGTGCGCGCCCACACGACGCAGATCGAATGCGTTGGGCGAATTCGCGGGATTCATGGTGATCAGGTTCGAACTATCTTCGGACATTGGCGGCCCCAAATTGAAGAATCAGACCGTCAGAGTAGCGCCGCGAGCGCAGCGCGTCGATACGCCGCTGGAGCAGCGCGCCGCCATGCGGCAGACGCAAACCCCTTGCGATCTTATTCGCCGGGTTCCCACGGCCGGCCCAATCGCGCCTCGATGTAAGAACGAATCATGCGTCGCACGACCTGGGATGACGTCAGATCTTCCTGTGCGCACAGCCGCTCGAACACGGCCTTTTTGCGCGGGTCGATCAAAATCGTCAGCCGCGCGGTCCGTTCCTCGAGGTTCACTACCGTAGTACTTTTCATTTGTGTCACATCATATGGCATTCAGGCTACAACTGTGTATGAATTGCATTATACTTCAATGTGCATATCGCTAGCATCTCTGTGACATCTCACATTCCATTTTCGTCACTCACCGCCTGTCTGGCGCTCCTCGCGCTGTGGGGAATCATTGGACTTGCCGGCCTGTGCCGCCCCCGGCTTGGCTTCGTGAAACGAATCTTGTTTCCGCTGGGCGCCGCGTGCGGTTTGGCGATGGCGGCAGTGGCGGCGATGAGCCTCGCGGCAACGCCCGAGCAACTCGTCCTTCCCATTGGACTGCCTGATTTGCCCATGCATTTGCGGCAGGATGCACTGAGTAGTTTTTTTCTGTTTCTGCTGGGGGCCAGTTCGTCGGGCATATCGATTTTCGCCGCGGGCTATTTTCGACGCGGCGAAGGCACCTCTCCGGGGCTGCTGTGTCTGCAATATCACCTGTTCTTGGCCAGCATGGGTTGCGTGCTGCTGGCCGACGATGCGTACTCCTTCATGGTGGCCTGGGAGGCCATGGCGCTCTCCTCGTATTTTTTGGTCACGACGCAGCACAGTCGAGCCGAAATTCGCAGCGCGGGCTTCCTCTATCTGCTGATGGCGCATATCGGAGCGCTCGCCATTCTGCTGAGCTTCGGCGTGATGCAGGGCGGAAGCTGGCAATTCACCTTCGATGCAATGCGGGCTGTGCATCTATCGCCGCCGTGGGCCGCGACCGCGTTTCTGCTCGCCTTGTTCGGTTTCGGCGCGAAGGCGGGTCTCGTGCCCCTGCACGTCTGGCTTCCTGAAGCCCATCCGGCCGCGCCGTCGCCCGTGTCGGCGCTCATGAGCGGCGTGATGCTGAAGACCGCCGTGTATGGCGTGCTGCGCGTGAGCTTCGATTTGCTGGGCTCTCCCGATTGGTGGTGGGGCGTCGTGCCGCTGACTCTAGGGTTGTTCTCCGCGGTGTACGGCGTCGTGTTTGCCGCCGCGCAAACCGAGATGAAACGCCTTCTGGCGTACTCCTCGATCGAAAACATCGGCATCATTTTTACCGGACTCGGTCTCGCCATGATTTTTCAGGGCGTCGGCATGCCCACGCTCGCGGCCATCGCGCTGCTCGCCGCGCTGTATCACTCCTTAAATCACGTGTTCATGAAAAGCCTGCTGTTTCTCGGTACGGGTGCGGTCCTGCACTCCACCGGCGAACGCAACCTCGGCCGCCTGGGTGGCCTAATCCACCGCATGCCCTGGGTCGCATGGCTCACTCTCATCGGCGTGCTCGCACTGGCGGGATTGCCGCCGTTGAACGGCTTCGTTTCCGAATGGCTGCTGCTGCAGGCATTTCTGTTTGCGCACGAAGTCCCGAGGACTTTCGTCAACATGCTGCTACCGCTCGGCGCCGCGGTAGTGGCCCTGGCGGCGGCCCTCGCGGCCTATGTCATGGTCAAGTTCTTCGGCGTGATTTTTCTCGGCAGGCCACGCGAACCGTCCCTTGCCGGCGCGCGCGATGCCGGTATGCTCGAACGAATCGGTCTTGTCTGGCTGGCCGCCGGCTGCATCGTGCTGGGCTTGCTGCCCACGCAAGTGATTCATGTGCTGCGCGTCGTCGTCGAGCAATTGCTGCGCGTCCCGCTGGCCCCGGAGTCCGG
>DATCDX010000299.1:0-6022 GCA_036510475.1 Steroidobacteraceae bacterium | reverse complement strand
TTCGATGAAGCAGGCGCCGTCAAAGGCGTACGCATCGGCGACATGGGGATCGAAAAGAACGGCGAACCGGGACCGAATTTCGCACCAGGCCCTGAGATTCACGCCAAAATCACTCTGTTCTGCGAAGGTTGCCGCGGCAGCGTCTCGAAACAATTGATCAAGCGTTTCAGCCTCGATGCCGGCAAGTCGCCCCAGACCTATGGCTTGGGATTCAAAGAGATGTGGCAGCTGCCGCCGGGGCGCGTTCAACCCGGACTGATTCAACATACCTTAGGCTGGCCGCTCGATTCCCATACCTATGGCGGCAGTTTTCTCTACCACCTCGATAACGACCGGGTATACGTGGGCTTCGTGGTCGGCCTGGATTATGAAGATCCGCGCTTCAAGCCGTTCGAAGCCTTCCAGCAATACAAGAACCACCCTGATATCAAGAGCCTGTTGAAGGGCGGCGAAATCATCGCAGGCGGCGCGCGCACGCTCATCGAAGGCGGCTATCAATCGATGCCGAAGCTGGAAATGCCCGGCGCCATGCTGGTGGGCGATGCCGGCGGCACACTCAACACGCCGAAGATCAAGGGCATCCATCAAGCGATCCGTTCCGGCATGGTGGCTGCCGCGCATTTCGTGGAGCACGGCACGAGCTCAGGCTTCGATGCGCGCTGGCGCGCATCGAAGGGCGGCCGGGAACTGCACAAGGTGCGCAATATCCGCCCGGGGTTCCGCCGTGGACTGTGGTTCGGCCTCGCCAACGCCGCGTTGGAAACGGTGACCCTGGGCAAGCTGCCGTGGACCCTCGCCAATCACGCCGACGACAAGGCGCTGCAACGGCTGGATGACTATGTTTCCCCGGACCGCGACTGGGGCGACCGCGAACTGCCGCCACGTGACCGGGTGGCGTTCGTATTCTTCGCCGCGACTACGCACGATGAGAACCAGCCCGTGCACCTGCACGTGGCCGATACCACGCTATGCGCGACTCGCTGCGCCACGGAGTTCGGCAACCCCTGCACTAATTTCTGTCCGGCGAATGTCTACGAAATGATTTCGGACGGCACCGGCGGCAAGAAGCTGCAGATCAATGCTTCGAACTGCGTGCACTGCAAAGCCTGCGACATCAAGGAGCCCTATACCGACCAAATCACCTGGGTCACCCCCGAGGGCGGTTCCGGGCCGAATTACCAGAGCCTTTAGGCGCCGCGAGAGAAGCACGCGCACACGTGGTCAGCGAATCCTCGTCGATTGCCGCGCGCTTGGGCGCCGAGATCGCCGCTCATCGCTTGCAATACGACCCGGGTCAAGCGGACGCCGCCGCCCGCCTTGATGCCCTGAGCGCGAACTTGCAAGGGTCGTCCCGCTCGGTGAGACAGCGGCTGCGCGCGCAACTGCGCCGGCTACCGGGATTCAACCGGCTGCCGCGGCAAAACGGCGCCGCGCCGCAACGCGGCCTGTATATCTGGGGCGGCGTGGGCCGCGGCAAAACGCTGTTGATGGATATGTTCTACGAGACTCTGCGCACGGTGCAGTGCGAACGCACGCATTTCTACCGCTTTATGCGCCAAGTGCATGCGGAACTGCGCAGCGTCCCGCGCCGCACGGAGCCGCTCGAGGTGGTGGCTGAGCGGCTGGCGCGGCGAGCCCGAGTGATCTGCCTGGATGAATTCTTCGTCGCGGATATCGCCGATGCGATGATTCTCGCCGGTTTGCTCGCGGGCTTGTTTCGTCGCGGCGTGACACTGGTCGCCACCTCCAATAGCGCGCCGCAGGATTTGTACCGGGACGGCCTGCAACGCGGGCGGTTCCTACCTGCCATCGCACTGCTCGAGCAGCACATGGACGTCGTGCATCTGGACGGCGGCGTCGACTATCGGCTGCGGCAGCTGGAACAGGCTCCCACCTACCTGGACTCGACGCTGCCGGCAACGGCGGCGACGCTGCGCCGCCGCTTTGCGTCGCTCGCCGGCGGCGCAGCCTCCGGGCCCAAAAAGTTATCGATTGAAAATCGTGCCATCCGCGCGCTCGCCACGGGCCCCGGCATGGTCTGGTTCGAATTCGCCGAGATCTGCGATGGGCCGCGGGGCCAGAACGATTACATCGAGCTCGCGCGTCTGTATCACACGATTTTCATTTCAAACATTCCCGCATTCACGCGCACTGACGAGGACGCCGCGCGCCGCTTCATCGCGTTACTCGATGAGTTCTATGATCGCAGCGTCAATATCGTGGTATCCGCAGCGGCGTCACCCGCGGCGCTGTATCGCGGTGATCGGCTGCGGTTCGAATTTCAACGCGCCTCGAGCCGGCTCATCGAGATGCAGGGGCAACACTATCTCGCCGCCCCGCATCGTCCATAATGGAAACACCTGGCATAATTCACGCATGAAGACGGTTGCCGAGTTCAAAATTCACTACAGGCAGATCTTGGACCCGCGCGGCAAAGCCGTGGCGCCCCTGCCGCGGTTCGCGCAAGACACCGCCGAAGTCCTGCGCATGTATCGGGCGATGACGCTGGTGCGGACCTTCGACGCGAAGGCGGTCAATCTGCAGCGCACCGGACAATTGGGTACTTACCCCTCGTCCCTGGGGCACGAAGCCGCGCACGTCGGCGTCGGCGCCGCCATGCGCCCTGAAGACGTGCTGGCGCCGGTGTACCGGGAATACGGCACCCAGCTTTGGCGCGGCGTGACCATGGCCGAGATACTGCTGTACTGGGGCGGTGACGAACGCGGCAGCGATTTTGCGGTGCCCCGGCAGGATTTCGCATGGTGCGTGCCCATTGCCACGCAGACCTTGCATGCAGCCGGTGCCGCAATGGCGTTCAAGGTGCGCAAGGAACCGCGCTGTGCGTTGGCGTATATCGGTGATGGCGGTACCTCCGAGGGCGCATTCTACGAGGCGCTGAATCTGGCCGGAGCTCGCGCCCTGCCCGTGGTCTTCGTCATCGTCAACAACGGCTGGGCCATATCGGTGCCGGTGTCATCGCAAACAGCCGCCCAGACGTTGGCGCAAAAGGCGGTGGCCGCGGGCATTCGCGGCGCGCAGGTCGACGGCAATGATGTGTTCGCCGTCCGCGAAGTGGTGGCTGAGGCGCTCGATGCCGCGCGCAGTGGCGCCGGACCCTCGCTGGTCGAGGCGCTGACGTACCGCCTGAGCGATCACACGACCGCGGACGACGCCGGCCGCTACCGCTCCGCCCAGGAAGTCAAGGACGCATGGGCCCTCGAACCCCTGCTGCGGATTCGCGATTTTCTGGTTGACGCCGGGCATTGGGATAGCGTCAAGGAATCGGCGCTGCAGGACGAATGCGCGCACGCGGTCGAGGCGGCCGTGAATGAATACTTGGCCACGGCGCGGCAGTCGCCGGATGCCATGTTCGAGCACTTGTTCGCCGCGTTGCCGGCGCACCTGCGCGAACAGCGCGAGATCGCCCGCAAATACGCCTCCAGACCCAGCGGTCCCTAGAATTGGCGAAAATCACCATGGTGGAAGCCATCGCGATGGCGCATGGCTGGGAAATGCAGCATGACCCCGACGTGGTGGTGATCGGCCAGGATGTCGGCGCCAACGGCGGCGTATTCCGCGCGACGGCGG
Source organism: Steroidobacteraceae bacterium (assembly GCA_036510475.1). Taxonomy (GTDB): domain Bacteria; phylum Pseudomonadota; class Gammaproteobacteria; order Steroidobacterales; family Steroidobacteraceae; genus Bog-1198. The sequence goes on along the minus strand of DATCDX010000299.1, from coordinate 2,434 downwards.
GGCTGCAACAGCGCTTCGGCAAGGACCGGGTGCAGGACACGCCGCTCGCCGAAGCCATGATCGCAGGCATGTCGGTGGGCATGGCGACGCACGGTTTGAAACCGGTCGCTGAAATACAATTTATGGGCTTTCTGTATCCGGCGTTGGATCAGATCGTGAACCATATGTCGCGGATGCGTAACCGCACCCGCGGCCGTCTGAGTTGCCCGGTGGTCATTCGAACGCCGCACGGCGGCGGCATTCACGCCCCGGAACATCATTCCGAAAGCACTGAAGCCCTGCTGTGTCATATACCAGGAATACGCGTCGTATGTCCTTCCTCGCCGGCGCGCGCCTACGGACTGTTGCTGGCGTCGATCCGCGATCCGGACCCCGTCATGTTCTTGGAACCGGTGCGGCTGTATCGCGCGATGCGCCAGGAAGTCAGCGATGACGGTCAGGCGCTGCCGCTGGACGCTTGTTTCATCCTGCGCGAAGGCAGCGACGTGACCCTGATGACATGGGGCGCGATGACCATCGAAACGCTGCGCGCCGCCGCCGAACTTGCGCGCCAGGGAATCAGCGCCGAGGTCATCGATCTGGCCACCTTGAGTCCGATCGACAGCGAGACGATTCTCGAATCAGTGGCAAAAACCGGGCGGCTCGTGATTGTCCATGAGGCCGCCCGCAACGTAGGCGTGGGCGCCGAGATCGCGGCCCTGGTCGCGGAGCACGCTTTGTATGATCTACAAGCGCCCGTGCAGCGCGTCACCGGTTTCGATACCGTGATGCCGCTGTTCCGATTGGAGCACGATTACATCCCCGGCGTGCAGCGCATCGTCGACGCCGTAAAACTGACTTTCGCCGACTAGAGACCTGCCTATGAGTACATTCAAACTTCCGGATTTGGGCGAAGGCTTGGCCGAAGCGGAGATTCTCGAATGGCACGTGCAGGTCGGCGACCATGTGCGGGTGGATCAACCCATGGTATCGGTGGAAACCGCCAAAGCGGTGGTCGAGGTGCCGGCGCCCTATGCCGGCGTGGTGACCGCTCTGCGCGGCGCACCCGGTGACATCGTACCCACCGGCGCGCCGCTCATCGAGTTCGATTCCGGCACCGTCGTCGGCAGTATGCCCATCACCAGCGAGGAGGAATTCGTCGAGTCTGCCACCGTGGGAGGGGCGCGCCGTCACGCCCACCTGCGCGGCCGCGCCCATAATCGGGGTCGGGCGATGCCGGCCGCCCGAGCACTGGCGAAACGCTTGAGCGTGGATCTCGCCGCGGTCCAAGGCGGTGGCCGCGCCGGCCTGATCACGCTCGATGATGTGCTGCGGCACGTGGATTTGCTGCCGGGTTCGAACGGTCCCGGCGTGCGCGCGAAAACCCGCGCCGCCGCGGCGAACGGCGCCGCGGTCGCCGCCAATGGCGGCACGAAATCGGACGGCGGCGACCTTAAGGACGGTAGCCACCTTAAGGACGGCAGCTTCCAGGACGGCCAGCAACAGTCGGATGACGGCGGCGCGCAGAATGTCCTCGCCCAACCGCTGCGCGGTATGCGGCGCGCGATGGCGCTCAGCATGTCGATGTCCCGCGACCAGGTGGCCGGCAGCACGGTGTGCGACGACGCCGACATACATCACTGGACGCGCCGCGGCGACTATATGCTGCGGCTCATGCGCGCGATGATCTGCGCCTGGCGCGTGGAACCCGCGCTCAACGCCTGGTACGACTCGGCCCACCATTCGCGCCTGCTGCAGAATCACATCGACCTCGCGATCGCCGTCGACACGCCCAGCGGATTGATCGTTCCGGTGGTGCGCAACATCGAAGCGAAAGCCCCGGATGAGTTGCGCGCAGCGGTGATTGCGCAAAAGGAAGCGGCGCATCAACGCCGTACGCCGGCGCAGGATCTGCGCGAATTCACGCTGATGTTGTCGAATTTCGGTACCCTTGCGGGGCGCTACGGCATCCCTCTGGTGGTGCCCCCCGCGGTCGCCATTCTGGGCGCCGGCAAAGTGCGCGAGGATGCCGTCGTCGTCGCCGGCAAAGTGCTGGCGCATCGGCGCATGCCGTTATCGTTGAGCTTCGATCACCGCTGCATCACGGGCGGCGAAGCATGCCGCTTTCTGGCGGCAGTCATCGCGGATCTCGAAAGATCCGACTAACGCCTAAGGATTAACCCATGTACCAAACCGCCTCGGATCAACATCGCAGAATCGTAGCCGCCGTGGTACGCGCCGCGGTTCGCCCGCCAAAATTGGCGCGCGGCTTGGACGGACGGCGCTTTCTGCAGGCGTACTACGCCAACGTCGATGCGCAGGATTTAGTCGAGCGCGATCCCAAGGAGCTGGCCGCCGCGGCGCTGTCGCATCTTAAATTCGCGGAAGGGCGGCGAAGGCTGGCCTTGGTGCGGGTATTCAACCCGACGCTGCGCGAGCATGGCTACCTCTCCTC
>DATCDX010000298.1:0-3391 GCA_036510475.1 Steroidobacteraceae bacterium | reverse complement strand
ACGGTGCCAAGTATGCGTTCCCGCCCCTGCGGGGCGGCATGGTGGCGGGTCTGCCGACTTCATACGCGGCAGAACCTCTGAGCGCCCATATTGTCTCGTCCTCGGATCCCCCTCCGGTCTGGCCGTCGGTCGCCGGCAAGGTCCGCGGACTGGCACTGACGCCACTCTATCCTTCCGCTCCGGCGGCCGCGCTGAGGAGCCCGGCCCTGTACCAGAGCCTCGCCCTGTTCGACGCAATCCGCGCCGGCAATGCGCGCGAACGTACTCTCGCTCGGAAATTGCTCGAGGAGCGCCTGTGATTCCCGATGACCCGAATGTCCAGCGGGTCGAGCTGGTCGCAGCCGCCTGCCCATGGACTTCACTCGATGTTCTGCACCTGCTCCCGCATCTGCTCGATCAGCACTTTCATATCCACGGCCGCACGCGTGGTCTCTATATCCTGCGACTTCGAGGACAGGGTATTGGCTTCACGATTCAGTTCCTGCATCAGGAAATCCAGCCGCCGCCCCGCGGCCTCCTGGCCGCCGAAGGTTTTGCGGACTTCCGTGACGTGGCCGCGCAGACGATCGAGTTCCTCGTCCACATCCAGCCGTTGCGCGAGGATCGCGAGTTCCTGTTCGAGCCGCTGGTGGTCGACTTCGGTGACCAGTTGGGCGATCCGTTCCAGCAGTTTCGTTCTCATGCGCGTCCGGACCTCCGGCAGTCGTTCCGTGACGCGTGCGGCGAAATCGATCAGCCCCGTGCAGCGCTGCTCCAGGGCGTCGCGCAGGCGGCCTCCCTCGCTGTCGCGAAAGCGCGCGAGTTCGGCCAGGGCATCGGCGAGCAGTGCGTGTGCGGCGGCGATCATCGGCGCGAGCTCGCGGCTGCTGTCTCGAATCACCCCGGGCCAGCGCAACAGGTCCAGGGCGTCGATGCGGGCCGAGGTTCCGGCCTGCGCTGCGATTTGTTGCGCTCGCAACGTCAGGGAATCCAGCAATGCGGCATCGACCTCCAGCGCGCCCGTAACCACGGCAGGGCGAAAATGCAGGGAACATTCGACCTTGCCGCGACGTACCGAGCCTGCGATGGTCTGGCGAAACTCCGCTTCGGCGCCGCGGAATTCCTCGGGCAGGCGGCAGCCCATTTCCAGAAAACGATGGTTGACCGTCTTCAACTCCCAGGCCAGCAACCCCCATGGGAATTGCTGTTCGCGCCGCGCAAAGCCGGTCATGCTACGAATCATAGGGGTCTGCGCCAAAATCGGCCATAATCCAAGGTTGAGTTTATCAGAAGCCGAGGAGCCGTCATTGCAGATCGAGACCGCGGATGTGAGTCTGATTGGCCACCGCGACGAAAATCAGGACCGGGTCGCGGTCGCGGCCGCCGATCAAGCGGTGCTGTTGGTCGTGATCGACGGCATGGGCGGTCATGCGGAAGGCGCGCGCGCCGCTGAAACCGCGCTGTCGACGCTGCTCGAATTATTTTGGCAAACCCCGCATCCCATTTTCGATCCGCTGGGGTTTCTGCATTTGTCATTGGGGCGGGCGCATGAAGAAGTGGTGAAGCTGGGTGTGGGCTTGAGCATAGAGGCGCGTCCGCGCGCGACCTGCGCCGTGTGCCTGGTGCAGGACTCCGCCGCTTACTGGGCGCATGTCGGCGACAGCCGCATCTACCAGCTGCGCCAGACCCAGGTGCTGGAACGCACCCGCGATCACAGTCACGTCGAGGTGCTGTTGCGCGAGGGCTTGATCACGGAGGCCGAAGTTCACGGGCATCCGATGCGCAACTACGTCGAGTGTTGTCTGGGGGGCGATGCGGCTCTGCCGGAAATGAGCATTTCAACACGGCGCAAGCTCAAGGCGGGCGACGTCCTACTGCTGTGCACCGATGGTATGTGGGCGAACTTGAGGGACCACGATTTCGTGCGCTTTGCCCAGTCCACGGCCAAGCCGCTGCGTGATTCGCTCAGCGATCTCGGCACGCAAGCCGTCGAGGCGTCGGCGCCCTACAGCGATAACACCAGCGCGGCGGCGCTGCGATGGCGGGCGGCATGAGTATTCGACCCAGTGGCCGGGCGGCCGACGAATTACGGGCTGTAAGCTTCGAACGCGGTTACACCAAACATGCGGAGGGCTCGGTGTTGGTGGGATTCGGCGCGACGCGGGTGCTGTGCACGGCCAGCATAGAGGATAGCGTTCCTTCATTCCTGCGCGGCCAGGCTCAGGGTTGGGTAACCGCGGAATACGGCATGTTGCCGCGGGCCACTCATACGCGATCGGCGCGCGAAGCGGCGCGCGGCAAGCAAACGGGCCGCACGCAGGAGATTCAGCGCTTGATCGGCCGTGCGCTGCGGGCGGTGGTCGATCTGAAGGGTTTAGGAGAGCGCACGGTGACCATCGATTGCGATGTCCTGCAGGCCGACGGCGGTACGCGAACGGCGGCGATTACCGGCGGCTTCGTTGCCCTGGCGGATGCCATTGACACTTTGCTGAAGCGGCGCGCGATCACGTCCAACCCGTTGCACGGACAGGTGGCCGCGGTGTCGGTGGGCATTTATCGCGGCACACCCGTGCTCGACCTGGATTACGCGGAGGACTCCAACGCGGAGACGGACATGAACGTGGTCATGAATAGCGGCGGCGCGTTTGTCGAAGTACAGGGCACCGCCGAGGGACATGCGTTTCGCCGCCACGAGCTGGACCAATTGCTGGATCTTGCGACGCAGGGTATCGCTCGATTGCACACGGCACAACTGAGTGCGCGTTCCGCATAAACGGCTGCTAATCGCGACCGGCAACTTGGGTAAGCTGCGTGAGTTTCGCGCGCTGCTGGCTGGCTTGCCCTTTGATCTCGTCGGTCTGGCGGATCTCGCGGTCACCGCGCCCGAGGAGAACGGCGCGAGCTTCATCGAAAACGCCCTGTTGAAGGCGCGGCATGCCGCGGCAGCGGCCGCCAAAGCAGCGGCCACCGAAGCAGCCGTCGCGGGAGCGATTGCCGATGATTCCGGACTCGAAGTCGATGCGCTGGGCGGCGCGCCGGGTATCTTTTCGGCTCGCTATGCCGGTGTCGGCGCCGATGATTCGGCGAACAACGCTAAGTTGCTGGCCGCGCTCGAGGGGATCCCCGCCGAGCAGCGCCGCGCGCGTTATCGATGCGCTTTGGTTTTCGTGAGTAGCGCGGACGATCCGGCGCCATTGATCAGCGAAGGCGTTTGGGAGGGATACATACTCGATGCGCCTCAAGGCTCGGGTGGCTTTGGCTATGATCCCTATTTTTGGCTTCCTGAACGGCGGATGACGGCGGCCCAGCTCGGCCTCGATGAGAAAAACCGCATCAGTCATCGTGGCGCGGCGATGCGGGCGCTGCGCGGGCAGTTGGCGCAGCGCGACTGGTTGGGGTTATGCGCACAACC
>DATCDX010000297.1:0-5049 GCA_036510475.1 Steroidobacteraceae bacterium | reverse complement strand
AGAGTAAAATCCAAGTCCGCCGAGAGATCGCTCAAATTCAAACTGCCCTGTGCGCGGCCATGCAGCGGGCCGGCATCAACCGACAGATCCAAACGCTCCGCCGCGCGCGGCCCGCGCAGCGTTGCCGTCGCCGCCAGCGCGCCTAGGCCCGGCACACGCAACAGATGCTCCAGGGGCCCGCTGGCCGGCTCATGCAGGGTCAGTGCCGCATCCATGCGTTTGGGATCGAAGCGCAAATGCAATTCATAGTTGCCGTAGGCGGCACTACCGGTGTTGTTGGCACTGACGGCACCAGCGCCATTGACGGCACCGTGGGTGTTGCCGGCATCATCGGCATCACCGATGCGATGCGCCGTCGCGTCGATGCTCATATCCTCGAGCGTGCGCAGATGCGCACTGCCGCGCACCACCAGCGACGCCGGCATGCCGGCGAGTTCCGGCCCCAACTTAAGTACATCGACGGACAGGGTCCCGACATCGATTTGAGGTATCGATACCGGCGCGCTGCTGCGTTTAGTGGTCGAGGACTGCGGCAGCCGTTCCATGTCCACGCTGGCCACTTGCAGGCTGTCGACCTGCACGCGGCGTTCGAGCAAGGCCAGCGGAACCCAGCGCAGCGCGATTCGCTCGGCGGTCAGCCAGACCCCTCGATGGTCGCGAAGTTCAAGTTTCGCCAGTGTCAAGCGGCGAGGAAACGAACCTGCCAATCCCGACAACTTGACCTGGCCGTCGGTCAGCCGATACGTCAGCCTTTCAATCATCGCGCGTCCCGTGTCGGTATTGCCCGCGATGAATACGGTTCCGAACAGCAGCAAGATCAGCAACGCCAAACCAGCCACTGACCACGCGGAGATTTTCAAGGCGCGGCGCATCAGAAGGACTGCCCCAGCCCAATGTAGATTTCAAACGCGTCATCGGTGATGACGCGCGGTGACGGCATGGTAATGGTCACGCTGTGCCGCTTGGTCGGCACGGCCACATCCAACCGTATCGGCCCAATGGGCGTGTAGTAGCGCAGGCCGAGTCCGACGCCGGTGCGAAATTCATCGGGAACGGCCTTCAGGCTGGCGCTGACCTGGCCGGCGTCGACGAATGCGGCGGCGCCGAAATGGGTGCCGAAACGCTGCCGCAACTCGACGCTGCCGGCGGTGATCGCGGTGCCGCCGATCGGCGTGCCATCGGTAACGAATTTGGGGCCCACCGACTGGTAGGCATAGCCGCGTATGGTGCCGCTGCCGCCACCGTAGAAGCGCTGGTCCGGCGGCAGGCTGAGTTCGCCCGCGCCCTGGGCAATGCCCGCAAGCGCGCGGACGGCGAGCACGCTGCGGCCGGGATCGGTCGAAATCAGATCATGCAAATCCAAGAATCCGGCGATTTTGATCTGTGTGATGACGAACATGGCGTTGGGGCTGCCGATCGCCAGCGTCGGCACCACATTCACCGATGCGCGAATACCATGACGCGGATCCTCCAGCGGGTTGCTGAGATCGGTGGAGTCGTAGCTGAGCGTCAGCGGTAACTCCAACAAGGTGTAATTGTGCCTGATGCTCTCTTGGATGATCTGCTCGTCCGCCGTCGCGAGCCCGACACTGGCGCTCCAGACACTCGATAATTTGCGGTTCAACGTCACGCCGCTGGTCAGCGCTTTCTGGTCGTAGGCCTGCAGCGACTGCCTGATCGCCCCGACGGCGATTTGCAGCGATTGATCACGGCGGCCGAAATCCGGCTTGATGTATTTCGCGCTGGTGTCGTAGCCGACCCCCGTGGTGTCGCTGCCCCCGAAATTGATCACGGAAGCGGCGAGGTTCAGCTGGTCCGCGTTGCCGAACAAGTTGCGGTCGCTCCACTTGATGCCGCCGCTGCCGCCGAGATCGCTCGAATACGCGGCATTCACGGCAGCCGCGTGCCGCAGCCGCTCGCGGACCGCAAAGGTGATCGGCACGCCCCCGGAACTATCGACCGCGGTGCCGATCCGCACGCTGACCTGGCCAAACACACCCAGCCCTAACAGATCATTGCGCGCTCTTTCGATCGCGGTCGGACTGTAGGGCTCGCCGGTGCGCAACCTGAGCCTCTTGCGCACCACGGACTCGTGTACCCGCCGCAATCCCTGGACGCGGATCTCACCGATGTTTACCTTGGGCCCCGCCGACACGTGAAACTTAAGGTCGAGCATCGGCCCATCCGCCGCCTCATAGGCCACCGGCGGGTCTACTGCGGCGAAGGCGTATCCCTGCTCCTGCAGAGCCGACAGCAAACGCGCACCGCCCGCCAGCACCGTCGAGGCGACCGCGGCCTGGCCGGTCGTAAGCCCAAGTGTGCCACGCCCGTCCACCGACGCCGGTAACTGACCGTCGATGTCGATACGGCGCAGATGATAGAGCGGTCCCAGGGTAAGACTGATCGCTACCCGTGCCTCGCTGTCCTTCGGCAGCGCGGCGAGCGCCGCAGCGAGGCCCGGATCCTTGAGCCGCATGCCGTTGATGTTGACCATGACCGCGCACTGATAGTAGCCAAAACTCTCGAGCGCGGTGGTCAGGCGGTCCACGTCGCTTCGCCCGCGCGCGATCAGGCCAAAAGGACTGACGGGCGCCGAGGTGCGCAGGGATCGAAGATCGGAAGTGGCTTCAAGGGTATCGTCGATATCGCCATTCCCGGTCGAGGCGATGTCCACCCGGTACGGCTGTGGGTCCGCCGCCTGAGCAAGGGAACCAAGCGCCGCGAGACCAAGCAGAATGATGAGTCTCAGCCTACCCAATCGCGGCGTCCCACAAAGAAAAGGATCAAATAACCCGTCATGTCCTAGGCTAGCAGGTCGCCTGCGCAACCGCGACATGAGCTACTATCAAAAACGGCTTCGAAAGTGTCCTGAGCCAACTGCTTGGCAGCCATGGTGCGGCGGCGTTGCAGCGGTGCGAATCCGATGGCATTTGATACCGGCGATGAGGGTGAGGGTTTGCCGATGACTTTGAGCGATATCATGACCACCCGAGTGGTCACGATCGAAATGGACGATCGATTGGAAGTGGTCAAAAACATTTTTGACACCATGGGTTTTCACCATCTGCTCGTGGTTGGCGACGACAGGAGATTGAGCGGCGTCGTCTCGGATCGGGACCTGCTCAAGGCCTTGAGCCCCTATGTAGGCAGCGCGGCGGAAACCGCCCGGGATATCGCCACCCTCAACAAACGAGTCCACCAGATCATGAGCCGCAAGCCGATTACGTTGCGGCCGCAGGCGACGCTCCGTGAGGCCATCCAGCTATTTCTCAGCCATGGTATTTCATGTATTCCCGTCGTCGACGATGAATTTAAGCCGGTCGGAATCGTCAGTTGGCGCGACATGCTAAAATCGTTCATCGAGCATTGATCGGCGGCGAGCGAGGAGCGAGCGTTTCGGTGCATCACATGGCTAAAACTTGGAAATCCGCGCTGCTGTACCTGGTGGTTGCGGCCGCCGCCATTCCCGCCCTCGCTGCGCCGCGCGATATCTATCCCGCTGCCGAACAGGCCAAGATCGATCTCGCCACCGCGCTTAAGTCAGCACCCGAAACACACAAGCGCGTCATCCTCGACTTCGGCGGCAATTGGTGCCCGGACTGCCACGTTCTCGATCTGTATTTCCACGATTCATCCAATGCGCCGATTCTCGAGGCTAATTACATCCTGGTCCACGTCAACGTGGGACGCATGACGGAGAATCTGGATATCGCCGCGCGCTACCACATTCCCTTGTCCAAGGGTGTTCCGGCCCTTGCGGTTCTGAGCGAGAAGGGCCGTCTTCTCTACAGCCAAAGAACCGGCGAATTCGAGGCCATGCGCGGCATGCAGTCCGCGGCGGTCACCGACTTTCTCACGCGGTGGAAAAAGACCAAATCCTGATTCAGCGGCGCGCGCGGCCGGCGGTCGCAAAATCGAGCTTCACCCTGCGGAGAATCCAAGCCAAAACTTGACTTCCAAGGCTGAGGCGACGATTCTTCTTATGTGAGTTACTAGTAAGTAACAGCGTGGCGCGTTATCGACCGGAACGTCGCTGTGCTTGAGAATTGAACATGAGCAGCAACAAGTCAGGCATGAGCGATACCGATTCTGGAGCACGGGCCGCAGCGCCCTGTGTCGGCGCCAAGTCTCGGGTGCGGGACCGCATCTTCGAAACCGCCTGCGAGCTCTTTTATCGTCATGGCATTCACGGCGTGGGGGTCGATGAAATCGCCGCCGAGGCCGGCTCCAATAAAATGAGTTTTTACCGGAGTTTCGCGTCCAAAGACGCCTTGGTAACCGCCTATCTGCGGCAGCAGGAACGCGAATTTTGGGTGCGATGGGATACGGCTGTGGCGCAATTTCCGGACCGTCCGCGGAGCCAGATCGAAGCGCTATTTGAAGCACACCAGAATGTGGTCAAAGACAAGACCTGCCGCGGCTGCGCACTCGGCAACGCGGCCGTGGAGATATCGGAGGACGAGGACGATTTGAGCAAGCTGGTGCGCTCCTACAAGGAAGAAGTGCGCAGGCGACTGCGCGGCATGTCGCGCGCCTTGGGAGCGCGCGATGCCGACAACCTCGGCGACGCGCTGATGTTGCTGATGGACGGTGGCTATTTCACGCGCTTGGTCTTCGCCGGCAATAGCGGCCCCATTTCAGCCATGCTTCCCGCCGTGCGGGCGCTCATCGACGCGCACTTAGCCGCGACCTAGGTGTTGCTCCGCGCGGTATTGCTTCACGCACTCTTGCTCTGCCTGTGCGGAACCATCGTCCCCGCACTCGCGGCCTCGAACGGCGCCGCGGTGGATACCTCAGCCGTGAGCGCCGCGGCAGTGGACACCACCACGGTGGATGCCATTGTCCAGGAATGGCTGACGAGTACCAACGCGCCCTCGGCATCGATCGCGATCGTGCAGCAGGGACGATTGGTATACGCGAAAGCCTATGGATCGGCACAGCTCAACCCCTCTGTGCCTGCCACCCTCTCCTCCCGCTATGCGATCGACTCCGTGTCGAAGGAATTCACCGCTGCCGCGGTGCTGCTGCTGGCGCAACACGGCCGGCTGT
>DATCDX010000296.1:0-8232 GCA_036510475.1 Steroidobacteraceae bacterium | reverse complement strand
ATGCATTGGACATCCACAATGCCGCGCGTCCCGAGGATCGCGCCTACTACCGTCGCTCCCGGGAAGGGCGCCTCAAGGGCGCAACTCTAGAGGAGACTACGGCGGATCGCGCGTCGCGACTGCCGGCGATTCGCGACGCGCTGAACCCATTGCGCGAGCATCTCTCCCGCTTTCCCTATCTCGGCGGCAGCGCGCCGAATTATGCCGATTACATCGCGCTCGGTACATTTCATTGGGTCGCAAGCGTCAGCACACTGCCGCTGCTCGCGCACGATGACACGTTTCGGGCATGGATCCGGCGTGGCTTCGATCTCTACGGCGGACTCGGGCACGACCCACGCATGAAGCCGCTGTTCGAATAGCGCGGCGCGCGCCCGCTGGAGCGGCGCCTTCAGCGTCCTGAATCGCCCCGCCGCCGCCGCCAAGCGGCCAAACCCAACAACAAACCCGCACCGATGACCACCGGATAATTTCCCAGGCGCGCATAGGGAGTCAGGCCCGTCATCGGCTGCACCTCGGCGCGCAGCACCGCCTCTTGAAACTGCGGCAGCCGCGCCACGATTTCACCTCGCGGACCAATCACCGCCGTGATGCCATCGTTCGCGGCGCGCACCAGGTAACGCCCCGCTTCGAGCGCACGCATGCGCGAAATTTCCAGATGCTGGTGCGGCGCCGTCGAATTCCCGTACCAAGCATTATTGGTCACGTTGATCAACAAGGTCGCGACGCGCAGCACCGCCAGCTGACTGCTACCGAAGGCATCCTCATAACAAATCGTGAGGCCGAGCTTCTGCCCCGCCGCGCTCAAGATCGGCTGATGCTCGCCGCCCGGCGAGATATCGGAATATGGCAGGCTCATCAACCGCAGCCACGTGCGCACGAACGCAGGCACCGGAAAATATTCGCCGAACGGCACCAAGTGCCGCTTGTAATACCAACCGCCGCCCGAATCGCTCAACACCAACAGTCCATTGTAAAACCGCTGGGTATCGGCCTCATAGTTTACGAGCCCAATCGCAAAATCAGCACCGTGCGCCCGCCCTAGTTCTTTAAGTCGCCGCAAATAGTCGGGTATGTCGCTGGCCAGCACCGGCAACGCAGCCTCAGGCCACACGATGAGGCGCGCGCCCCACGCTTGCGTCGTGAGCTGCAAGTATCGCAGCATCGTCGTGTCGCGGTTCTTCTCCTGCCACTTCTCATCCTGCGATACGGCGCCCTGCACGGCCGCGACGGATATTTTAGCGCCGATGGCGTGCGTCCAAGCGTGCCGCGCCAGCAACGCCGGAATCGCGAACAGCAGGGCGAGGGCGCCGAGGGCGACCAATCGCCGTGCGCGCGGCAACGCCGTGGTCAGCACGATGGTCAGCGCCACCGACGCCGTGGCGGCGGCCCACGTCACCCCGTAGACCCCGAACAACGGCGCCCAACCCTTGAGCGGAGAATCGATGAATGCATAGCCGATCGACAACCACGGAAAGCCGCTCAACAACCAGCCGCGCAGCCATTCGAGCAACACCCACAGGGCCGGCAGAACCAACCAGTCCCGCGTCGCGCCGGGCTTGAGCCAGAAGCGATTCGCCAGGTAGCACAGCACCGCGGAATAGGCCGACATCAGGGCGATCAACGCGGCCTGTAATACGATGGTCAGCCAAATCGGCACCAGACCGAACACGTGAAGACAGGTGTACAGCCAATAAGTGCCGAATGCGAACAGTCCGGCGCCGAATGCGGCGCCCACACCGAAGGCGCGGCGCGGCGGCAGGCCGCGGATCAGCCCAAACAGAACCGCCGGCGACAGCACGGCAAGCGGCCATAGGCCAAAGGGCGCGAACGCGAGATTCAGGCAGGCGCCGGCGGCGAACGCCGCCACCAGCCGCCACAGGGTCTGTACCCGCAACGCGGCGGCAGCGCCGCGTTCATTGACGCTCAAGGAATTGACTCGTCGGCGGCCGGCGGCTCAATTTCGGTTGGCGTGATCACACGCAGCAGATCGATGCGCCGCCGATCGGCGCGCAACACCCTGAACTCCAGTTCGCCGACTTGTATGGTCTCCCCGCGGCGCGGCAGGCGTCCGAACTCCTGCATCAGCAAGCCGCCGATGGTGTCGTATTCGTCATCGGAGAACGCCGTGCCGAAGTATTGGTTGAAGTCGGCGATCGGCGTGAGCGCGCGGACCGTGAATTCCTTCGCGCTCTCCTTGCGAATCGTCTGATCTTCCTCGACGTCGTGTTCATCGTCGATCTCGCCGACGATTTGCTCGATGACATCCTCGATGGTCACCAGGCCACACACGCCGCCGTATTCATCGACCACCATGGCGATGTGATTGTGACTGCGGCGAAATTCCTTCAGCAGCACGTTGAGCCGTTTGCTCTCCGGAACGAACACCACCGGCCGCATGTACTCGCGAATCTCGAAACTCTCATCCCCCTCGGCTTGCAAGCGCAGCAAATCCTTCGCCAACAATATGCCGAGGATTTGGTCGCGGTCTTCGCCGATGACGGGGAAGCGCGAGTGCCCCGATTCGACCACCCGCTCCACCAGTTTATCGGGCGACTCGTCGCGTTCGACGAACACCATTTGCGAGCGCGGCACCATGATGTCGCGCACCTGCATGTCCGCCACCGCCAGCACGCCCTCGAGCATGACCAGCGCGTCGCCGTCGAATAGATCGCGCTCGCTCGCCTCGCGCAGGTCTTCGATGAGTTCGGCGAGATCGCGAGGCTCGCCCGACATGGACTGCGTAATGCGCTTTAACCAGCGGCCGGTGCCGCCATGAGTCTGTTCTGGCATGGGTGCCTTTAGCATACTCGATCAGCGATACGGGTCCGAAAAGCCAAGCCGATCAAGGATTTGAGCCTCCCTAGCGGCCATTTTACGCGCCTCCGCCGCGCGCTCGTGATCGAAACCGACCAAGTGCAGCACCCCATGGACGGTCATGTGCGCCCAATGCGACTCGATGGTTTTACCCTGGGTTCGGGCCTCCTCAGCCACCACCGGGGCGCAAATCACGAGCTCGCCAAGAAAGTTCCGGCCGTTAGGGGCGATGCCGGCTCCCGCGAACGACAGCACATTGGTGGGCCGGTCCTTGCGCCGGTAATGCGCGTTCAAGCTGCGGCTGCGCGCATCGCCGACGACGCGGACGGAGAGCGTCGCCGGCCGGCGCATGGATGTGAGCGCCGCAGCGGCCCAAGCCGATAGTTGCCCATGGCTCGGTACCCACGGCCGGCGCGCCGCATAACTTACATCCAGTTCGAGCCGTCCCACCGCGTCAGGCGCCGCCGCCGGGAGAACTCGCTTCGTAGGCTTGCACGATTCTCTGCACCAGCGGATGGCGTACCACGTCTCGCGAGGTGAACAGGGTGAAGGCGATGCCGGACACCCCGCGCAAAATATCCATCACCGTGCGCAAGCCGGATTGCTTGGAGTTCGGCAAATCGACCTGTGTGATATCGCCGGTGACGACCGCTTTGGAACCAAAACCGATGCGAGTCAGGAGCATTTTCATCTGCTCGTTGGTCGTGTTCTGCGCTTCATCCAAAATCACGAACGAATCATTCAGCGAGCGGCCACGCATGAAGGCCAGCGGCGCGACTTCGATGACATTGCGCTCGATCATTTTGGCGACCCGTTCGAAGCCCAGCATCTCGTACAGCGCGTCGTACATCGGACGAAGATAGGGATCGACCTTTTGCGACAGGTCGCCGGGAAGAAAACCCAAGCGCTCACCCGCCTCTACCGCCGGACGCACCAGCACGATGCGCCTGACCTTTTCCGTTTGCAGCGCTTCGACCGCGCAAGCGACGGCGAGATAAGTTTTACCAGTGCCCGCCGGGCCAATTCCGAACGTCAAATCGTAGCTGCGGATATTGCTGAGGTATTCGGTCTGATTGGCGCCGCGGGCACGCACCGCGCCACGCGCCGTGCGGACTTTCAATTCGTCCGAATCCGTGTTCGCGTTCGAATTCGGGCGTGCGTTTGTTGCGATGTTCGCATTCGCGTTAGCGTTCGCGTCCGTGTTATTGCCGTCCATGTTCAGCTCCTGCAATGCCATGTGCACGCGCTCAGAATCCACCGGCTCGCGCTGCGCGCGAGCATACAAGTCCAGCAACAGGCCTTCCGCGCGCTTAATCGCCGCGCTCGGGCCGATAATCTGAAATCGATTGCCGCGGCGTTTGACTTCGACACCGAGCCGGGCCTCGATCAGGCGTAAATGCTCATCGAGCGGACCACAGAGTTCGATCAACCGGACATTGTCCGCCGGGTCCAGCAGCACCTCGCGAGTCGCGGGCACGGGACTCACGGCAACCCCGCGGGTGATCGTGCAACCAGCGTATCAGCCACCCTTCCAGCCACCGCGCCGCCGCCGCCCCTGTCGGCGGCCGTATCGGCGATGAGCCGTCCGCGCAGCGAATTCGGCATGGCCTCGGTAATGATCACATCCGCAAATTGGTTGATGAGCCCCATGGGGTTGTCCACCGGACCATCGAAATTCACCCAGCGGTTGTTGTCGGTGCGGCCGGCGAGTTGTGCAGGGTTGCGTTTGGCGGGCCGTTCGACGAGTACCCGTTGCCGGCTGCCGACCATGCGTTGCGAAATCGCGCGCGCCTGTCCATTCAAGCGCTGCTGCAAGAGCTCCAACCGCTGCTGCTTGGTCTCATGCGACACCTCGTCCGGCAGCGCTGCGGCCGGAGTACCCGGCCGGCGACTGTAGATGAAACTGAATGATTGATCGAAACCCACGTCCGCCACCAGGTTCATGGTGGCGACGAAATCCTGGTCCGTCTCGCCGGGGAATCCGATGATGAGGTCGGTCGAAATACAGATGTCGGGGCGCACCGCCCGGAGTTTGCGAAGCTTTTGCTTGTACTCAAGCACGGTATGGCCGCGCTTCATGGCGGCCAGAATGCGGTCCGAACCGCTCTGTACCGGCAAGTGCAAAAAATTATTGAGCTTGGGTACATTGGCATACGCTTCGATCAAGCTGTCGTTGAAATCCAATGGGTGAGACGTCGTGAAGCGAATGCGCTCGACGCCGTCGACCGCGGCAACGAAATGTATCAGCGTGGCGAGATCCGCGAGCGTGCCATCCGTCATCGGCCCCGCATAGGCATTCACATTCTGGCCGAGTAGCGTTATTTCGCGCACGCCTTGGCCGGCCAGATGTTCGACTTCGGCCATCACCTGTTCAAACGGCCGGCTGATCTCTTCGCCACGCGTATAGGGCACGACGCAGAAGCTGCAGTACTTACTGCAACCCTCCATGATCGAGACGAAGGCGGTCGCGCCTTCGGCGCTCGCCTGCGGCAATCGATCGAACTTCTCGATCTCCGGAAAGCTGATGTCGATCTGCGAGCGGCCGGATTCCTTCAAGTCCCGCATCATGGCCGGCAGCCGATGCAGAGTTTGCGGTCCGAACACCAGATCGACGAACGGCGCCCGCGTGGTGATGCCCTCGCCTTCTTGACTCGCGACACAGCCGCCGACGCCGATGACCACATGCGGACGCTGCTGCTTGAACAGCCGCCACTCCCCCAACAGCGAAAACACCTTTTCCTGAGCCTTTTCGCGGACCGAGCAGGTATTGACCAGCAACACGTCCGCCTGCGCCGGATCGTCGGTCACGGTCATGCCATTGGCGGCCTTAAGCACGTCCCGCATCTTGTCGGAGTCGTACTCATTCATCTGGCAACCGAAGGTTTTTATGTACAAAAGACCGGACATGGACGGGGCATAGGCTCAGAGGGAAAAGGTCGTTAAGATACTAGGAACCATGGCAATACGCGATGTTCTCAAAATGGGCGATCCGCGCCTCCTGGCGGTAGCCGAACCGGTCCACGAATTTGGCACGCCCGAACTCGACGGCCTGCTCGCCGATATGCGGGATACCATGCGCGATCTCAACGGGGCCGGGCTCGCTGCGCCGCAGATCGGGGTGGGCTTACGCGTCGTAATTTTCGGCTTCGAACATAATCCGCGCTATCCGGAGGCGGACCCGGTGCCCTACACGGTGCTGATCAACCCCCTCCTGACGCCGCTGGGCGAGGCTCAAGACGAGGACTGGGAAGGATGCCTATCCGTGCCCGGCATGCGTGGCCTGGTACCGCGGTATCGCCAACTGCGCTACACGGGCCAGGATGGCGCAGGGCACCCCATCGACCGCATCGTCCAGGATTTCCATGCCCGCGTGGTGCAACATGAAGTCGACCATCTCGACGGCATCCTATATCCGCGGCGCATCCGGGATTTGACCCAGTTCGGCTTCAACGACGCCTTGTTCCCCGGCGATACTCTGGCCGACGACTGAGGCCGTTCGGTAGCAGCGGCGATCAGACCCGGGTGAGCGTCGCGGCAGACAGGCACATTCGCATCGCACTGCCGTTGACGATATCGGAGAAACTCACCCACTCCGGGCTATCCGGTTCATCGCGCAAATAGAAGCGCCCGTCGGCTGCGGCCTCGAGCGGCACGACCCCGTCGAGCCATAGCTTGCCGTGGCGTATGACGACGCGATGGCTGCCGATCCACGGGTCCTCGTTGCGGTAATGGCCCGGGTACCGATGCCATTCGGCGGGAACTTCGAATTGCCGAGGGCCCGTGTAGCCGGAGTTCACGTACCAGTCCTCGCCCCAGCCGGCTTCGACGATCGGGCCCTTGGCATCGGCGCCCGCGCGACTTAACACGAGCGCGAATTTTTCGAAATCCGGATGCAACACCGTAAACGTGTTCTCCATGTCGATTGTGGGTTCAAGAGGCACGCGCGTGGCCCCATGCAACAGATACAACCGATCGCCTTCCGCAACGATTTCCAAGGTGCGCCCGCCGGCACCGGTGAAACTCGCGGCATAATTGGACGCCGCGGTCACCTGAACCGACGGTGCCGGCGCCGGTAACGGCGGCAGCGCCTTGGCTTCGCGACACGCGCGCATCAGCCGCAGCGCATACTCGGCGACCGGTCGCGGGCGATAACCTTGCATCGAGTTTACCGACGCGAACACGCCGACGCCCGCGTCGAGGTCCACCCCGAGCGCCGAAGCGAATGACACCATACCGCCGGTATGCCGAATCCGGGTGTGTCCGTCGATCTTGTCGACTGCGATTCCGTAGCCGTAGGCCGCATCGTTGCCGAACTCTTTAGCGGGTATGTGCCCCGTCGAGAAGAGCTTGAACCCTTGTTCAGACGCGACGCGTCCGACCGGCGCGCGTCCGCGGTTGATCAGCATCGCGACGTACGCGCCCATATCACGCGCGCAGGACGCGATGCAGCCGCTGGCGCCCGAAACCGCGATCGGCGGGGCGGCCGCGAGCCGCCCGAACCGCGGGTACGGCCGATCGTTGAGCGCGACCATATAGCTCTGCGCGATGCGCGCGGACTCATCGAGTGTGATCAGGGGATCGGTCGCCGTCATTCGCAGCGGCGCCAGTATGCGGGCGCGGATTATCTCGCCCAGTGGTCGTCGATCGAGCGCCACAAGCAAGTGCCCGAGCGCGTCGTAACCCATGTTGCAGTAGTGAAAGAACGTTCCAGGCGCAGCCGTCGCGCGGTAGCGGAACGCCGGGTCCGCGGGGAACAGCGGCCCATCCGGCAGCGCCGCCGCGTGAGTTAACAGATCATGCGAATTGATCGCGCGGCTCGCCGCGTCGAAGCGTAGCCACGGCAGGTATTCGCTGATCGGCCGGTGAAGGTCCACCTTGCCCTCATCCCGCAACTGCAACAGACACAGGGCCGAGAAAGACTTCGAGATCGAGCCGATATGGAACAACTCGTCCGAGTTGAGAGGTCGCCGCCGAGCGAGGTCGTCGAGCCCATAGGCACAAACGCGCTGCACGCCGCCTGAGTCCGCCAGCACCAGCGTCAACCCCGGCGCGTTCATATCGCGCAGGTATTGCTCGACGAAGCGGTCGAGCAGCGGAAAGGCCGGTTCGTAGCGGCTCTGCGCAACCGCCCGCGACTCCCTCACCAGAAACGCCCCCGCGGACGCACTCGCTGCGACTTTGATTCCCGTACTCAGCAATTCGCGTCTATTCACCCGGGACCCCTTAAGCGCCTAATAGTCTGCGTGCGAGCAACGACCCCATGTCTCGGCCACCGTCGGCAACAACGTAGACGACAACTTGTTTCGCGTGCATCCGGTAGATTAGTCGGTAGGGTTTAAAGATGACTTGTCGATATTCCGAGATACCAAGAGAGCGCAATTCGTCGACGTAAAAACCGCGGTCAGGAGACGTTCT
>DATCDX010000295.1:0-3161 GCA_036510475.1 Steroidobacteraceae bacterium | reverse complement strand
TGCAGGCTTTGCCGCGGCCTGTTACCAGCGCGGCATCGGCTATGTCCAGCTTCCGACCACACTGCTTGCCCAGGTCGACTCATCGGTGGGCGGCAAAACCGGGGTGAACCACGCGGGCGGCAAGAACCTGATCGGCGCGTTTCATCAACCGCTCGGCGTGATAGCCGACACGGACACGCTCGCCACGTTGCCGGATCGCGAACTGCGTGCAGGTCTCGCCGAGGTGATCAAGTACGGTTGCGTATGGGATCCCTTGCTGTTCGATTGGCTGGATCACAACATGCCGCAGCTGCTCGCCAGGGACACCGATGCGCTGACGTACGCCATCGCGAGGTCCTGCGAAATCAAGGCCACGGTGGTCGCCAAGGATGAACGCGAACACAACCTGCGGGCGATCCTGAATTTCGGGCACACCTTCGGCCACGCCATCGAGGCGGCCACCGCCTACCAGACCTACCTGCATGGTGAGGCGGTGGCTTTGGGAATGTTGATTGCGGCCGATGTGTCGCACCGCTTAGGGATGATCGATGCCGCTCTCAAGGAGCGGTTACGGGATATCCTGTTGCGGACCGGCCTGCCGACGCAGGCACCGCACATCGGCGCCGCCAGGGCGTTTGAGCTGATGCAAATGGACAAGAAGGTGCTTGCAGGCGAGGTGCGTTTGGTGCTTTTGGAGAAGCTCGGCCGCGCCGTCGTCACCGCCCAGTATCCGCGAAGCGCCCTGGACGGGACGCTGTCCGAGTATTTCGCGTGACCGAACTTGCACTCTATGCCGCTCATGAGGAGCATTCGCACGGGCGCCGCTACCCCGAGCCGAAGCCCGCCTATCGTTCCGAATATCAGCGCGATCGGGACCGCATCGTGCATTCCACCGCATTCCGCAGGCTGGTCTACAAGACGCAGGTGTTCGTCAACCACGAAGGGGATTTGTACAGGACCCGGCTGACCCATTCGCTGGAGGTGGCGCAGATCGCGCGCACGATCGCGCGGGCGCTCAAGCTCAATGAGGTGCTGTCCGAAGCGATTTGTCTCGCCCATGATCTGGGCCATACGCCGTTCGGGCATGCCGGCCAGGATGCATTGAACGAGTGCATGATGGATTTCGGCGGTTTCGAACACAATCTACAGTCCTTGCGAGTGGTCGACGTTCTCGAGGAGCATTACGCGGATTTCGACGGGCTCAACTTGACCTTCGAATGCCGCGAGGGAATTCTGAAGCACTGCTCATACAACAACGCGATTCTGCTCGGAGAACTGGGCGAGCGCTTCATCAATCGACAACAACCGGGATTGGAAGCACAACTCGCGAACTTCGCCGATGAGATCGCTTACAACAATCACGACGTGGAGGACGGCATTCGAGCCGGCCTCATCACCGTGGAGCAGTTGTTGGCAGTGCCGCTGTTCAGCGAGTACCACGCCGCCGTACGGGCGCAGTACCCGGCGCTGACGGGTCGCCGCCAGGTCTACGAAATCTTGCGGCGGATGATCAATCGCCTGGTCACCGACTTGATCGATGCCTCTGCGGCGCGCCTCGCCGCATCGGGGGTTCGATCGATCGCGGAGGTCCGGTCACAACCGGGGCCGCTCATAGGGTTCAGCGATGCCACGCGCGACCTGAACTACACGCTGAAGACATTTCTGCGCGAGCAGGTCTACAAGCACTACAAGGTGCGCCGCATGACCGGCAAGGCGCGGCGCGTCGTGCGCGAATTGTTCGATGTGTTTTTCAATGACCCCACGTTGATGCCCGATGAGCACGAGGCGACTGGCACGCGCCTGGAGTTGGTGCAAGGCCCGGCGGGGCGCGCCCGCGCGGTGGCCGACTACATCGCAGGCATGACCGACCGCTATGCCATTCTGGAATATGGCCGGCTGTTCGACCCCAGGGAGCGGACGTGATCGAAGCCGCGGACATGACCCCAGCCGCGAACGTGATCGGTGGGCCATTTATATGAGCGCTATCTTGAAAAACGACCTGCTGCTCCGCGCTTTGCTGCGCGAACCCACGCCGCGTCGCCCGATTTGGCTGATGCGCCAGGCGGGGCGTTACCTGCCGGAGTATCGGGCCGCGCGCGCCCAAGCGGGCAGTTTTTTGAGCATGTGCACGAATCCCGAGATCGCGGCCCAAATCACCCTGCAACCCGTCGATCGATACCCGCTCGATGCCGCGATTTTGTTCTCGGATATATTGACGATTCCGCATGCGATGAACCTAGGGTTGGAATTCGAGGCCGGCGAGGGGCCAAAATTCGAACGCCCCGTGCGCAACGCCGCGGATATCGGCAAGCTCGGCGTACCCGATCCGGGGCGGGAGCTGAAGTACGTCATCGATGCCGTGGCGCTGGTGCGCCGCGAACTTCAAGGCCGGGTTCCGCTGATCGGCTTCGCCGGCAGTCCTTGGACCGTGGCCACCTACATGGTGGAAGGCGGCGGCAGCAAGAGCTTCGGCCATATCAAGCGCATGATGTACGAGGCGCCGCGCGATTTGCACCGTCTGCTCGAACTGCTCGCCAAGGCCACCATCCTGTATTTGAATGCGCAAATTGCCGCCGGGGCGCAGACGGTGATGTTGTTCGACACCTGGGGCGGCGTGTTGACGCCGGCGCAGTACGAAGAGTTCTCCCTGCGCTACATGGCGCAGATCATCGACTCGCTGACCCGCCATGCCGAGGGGCGCCGGGTGCCGAACATTGTGTTCACGAAGGGCGGCGGCGCGTGGCTCGATAAAATTGCCGGCATCGGCTGCGATGCGGTCGGTGTCGATTGGACCACGGACCTCGCCACGGCGCGCCAAGCCGTCGGCGGCCGCGTGGCGTTGCAAGGCAATCTCGACCCGGCGGCGCTATTCGCAGCACCCGAGACCTTGCGGGCCGAGACCCTACGGGTGTTGGCCAGCTATGGTGTGGGCGCGGGGCATGTCTTTAATCTGGGCCACGGCATAACCCCCGACGTCGATCCCGAACGTGTCGCCGTGGTGGTGGATACCGTGCGCGGTTTCGCTTGTTGAGGCGCTGATTCCCATGCGCTTCGCGCAACTGCTACGGGGCCGATGCGGCCCCGTCCTATAATTGCTCGCTGCGCGTGCGAAGAACGATCAAGTCGGCGCCGGGCGGGCGGCATCGCGTAGTTCGTCGCGCAGCGCGCGGCGCAAAATCTTG
>DATCDX010000294.1:0-3198 GCA_036510475.1 Steroidobacteraceae bacterium | reverse complement strand
GCCATACCGCGGCGCTGCGGTTCGCGCTCGCTGCGTCCCTATGAACGCGCCTTTGCGCACGTTTCGCGCAGCGAGCTCATCTGTTCGCCCCACCGGAGGCCGATCATTCGCAGTCGCCGCTCATGACTTGGATTTGCGGGTGCGCTGCGCGTTCTCAGCATAGGTTTTGAACGCGTGCAGTTGCCTGCGCCACAGGTCTTCGATTTGTGCCAGCCATTGCTGCACAGGTTCAAAGGCCGCAGGGGGCACACTGTAAACCCGCACACGGGCATCGTTCTCGATGCCTTCCTCTGCAACCAAACCCGCCTTGCGCAACACGCGTAAATGGCGGCTGAGCGCCTGCGGACTCATGTCGACGCTCTCGGCCAGCTCGCCGGCGCGCCTGGGCTTGTGCAACAGCAGGCGGATCATCTCACGCCGCGATGCGTCGGACAGCGCGGCAAAGGCGTCATCCAGGTGAGGCTTGGCAAAGCGTTGCTCCATGTTCCGCAAGCGCGCGGTTAACGCGCCGGAGAATTGCGCAGGCGCTGCGTAATCCACCACATGTGGCCTTCCGGATCGAGCGCTCCGTAGCTGCGATCCGACCAATAATCTGCGCCATAATCGTGAGTCGCGGGCTCCTCGACGATCCGTGCGCCGTGCGTTCGCGCGTGGCTGCAGTGTGCGTCTGCATCATCGACGAAAAACATCAGGGACTGGGTGCAGACGCCGCCGACGGATTTGGGGCTGCGCATGCTCCTCTTCCACAGGCGTTCCGATTGCGGGCTCTCCTGGCCGACCATGATCAGGCCTTCGCCAAAGGTCAATTCACTGTGTTCGATCCGGCCGTCATCGCCCGCGACTTTCAGCCTGACCTCAAAACAGAATGCCTGGCACAGCCAATCGATGGCAGCTGCCGCGTCTTGGTAGAAGACCGAACTGGAAATGCGCGGCCAGTCGCTGGGAGCGGGTTTCATGGTGACGACCTCCAATGGATTAAATGTTAACGAATCACGATAATATTAACCTACTCATTAATGAAAAACAAGGGCGGACCGGCCGGCCTCGTGTGCAATTCCGGCGCGGCCGGCCCGGCCAAGTGTTAGTATTTTCAGCGGGATCTTTAAGCACAAGTAAAATCATGGCAGCAAAGTTCCGCGATCTGGCGATCGAAAAGCGATCGATCGACTACGTGCCGCTCGCCGAGCGTCACGGCAAGGTGTGGCATCTATGGCCGGTCTGGTTTTCCGGCGACGCTCATCTTGCGACGGTCGCGACCGGGGTCGTCGGCGTTGCCCTTGGCGGCCATCTGCTGTGGATGGCGGTCGCCGTGGTCCTGGGCTGCGCTTTCGGCACGTTCTTCATGGCGTTTCATTCGACGCAGGGCCCGCAACTCGGCTTGCCGCAGATGATCCAGTCGCGGCCGCAGTTCGGCTACGTGGGCGCCCTGTTGGTGTGGGGTGTGGCGCTCATCGCGTATATCGGGTTCAACGCATTCAATCAAATCCTGGCGGCGCAGACCGTGCATTCCTTGTACGGCGGTGATCCGGTACCGACCATGCTGGTGTTCACCTTGCTGTCCGTGTCGCTGGCCCTCGTCGGCTACGACTTGATCCATCTCGCGCAACGTTGGGTGGCCTATGTGCTGATCGCCGCGCTGCTGATCTTCACGGTGGCCGTGCTGATGAAGGCGCATCTGCCGGCGCAGGATGCCGCTCTGGGCGAGTTTCGCGCGGTGCCGTTTCTGGCGCAGTTTTTTGCGGCGGCGTCCTATCAAATCGCCTGGTCGATCTACGTGTCCGACTACTCGCGTTACCTGCCGCGCGACGTGGGAGTGGGCGCGTCGTTCTGGTGGACGTATCTCGGCGCCTTCGTCGGCGGGACCTGGATGATGCTGGTCGGCACACTGTCCGCTGCGCTGTATCCCACGCTGGAAGTGGCGACCGCCCTGCGCACGATGGCCGATGCCGTGTTGCCGGGCTTTGGCAAGCCCTTGCTGCTGTGTTCGCTGTTCGGGCTCGTGACCATCACCTCGCTCAATTTCTATGGTGCATCGCTGACGCTGCTCAGCGTCATGGACTCTTTCAAGCCCAGCCGTTCGACGCTCGCCAAGCGCGTCCTGACCTTGCTGGTCTCGACCGTGGCCGCTACCGGTCTTGCCCTCGTGTCGACCGAGAATTTCGTCGTGAAATTCGGCGAATTCCTGGCCGTCCTCTTGTATCTGTTCACACCCTGGACCGCGATTAATCTGGTGGATTTTTACCTGGTCCGCAAGAGTCATTACTCGGTGCGTGAAATCTTCAATGCGCATGGCATGTACGGACGGTGGAACTGGCGCGGCCTATCGGCGTACGGCATTGGGTTCGCCGCAATGATTCCGTTCTTCAGCACGAGTCTTTACACGGGTCCCGTGGCGAGGGCGCTCGGCGGAGCCGATATAGCCATGCTGATCGGGCTGCCGGTGTCGGCGGCCGTGTACATGATTGCGTGCCGCTCGCTCGATATCGACGCGGATAGGCGGCAAGCCCACACTGCGGACCTAGGGCTCGATCCCGATGCGGCGGCGGTGAAGCCTTAAGGCTGGGGCCCCGCTCCGAGGAAGCCGTTGATGGTTTGCGCCACTGCTCGGGGATCCTCCCAAAACGGGTTATGGCCGAGACCGTCGAAGATTTTCACCTCGGCATTGGGCAGCGCGTCGCGCAACGTTTGGCGGACATCCGGCTCCATGATGGGGTCCTTGGAACCCCAGATGAGCAGAGTCGGGGCCTTGAGCCGCGGCAGGGTGCGCTGCAGATCGGCGTAGGCGCCATTCGCGGAAATGCTTTGATCCAGCACCGCCAGCCAAACGCGCAAGGGGATGCCTGCGGCGTCCTTGCGCTGCCGCCGGATGAAATCAGGGTCCACCGGCGTCGGTGAATCCCACCACGCGATCATGAAGGGTGAGTCAGGGTCGATGGGTTCTTTGAGCTTGCGGATTTGCGCCGCGAAATCGAACTGCGGCGGTTTCTTCACCGCGCCGGGCGGAGCGCCGCCGGTGGAGGAAATCAGTACGACTCGCGCGGTGCGCTCGGGCCAGTATTCCGCGAAGGTCTGGGCAATGATGCTGCCCAGGGAGTGTCCGACGATATCCGCCTTGCGCACGTGCAGTGCGTCCAGCAGGAGCTTGATGTCGTAGGCGAAATCCAGCCGGCTGTAGCAGCACTCGGGCTTGCTCGACTG
>DATCDX010000293.1:0-2072 GCA_036510475.1 Steroidobacteraceae bacterium | reverse complement strand
GACGATTTCAACGGCATCGGCGTGCACCGTCTCGCCGAGAAACATGCTCCCCACGCGTGCGAAGCGCGCCGCACCGTCGGTGGCAAGCCAAGTCACACGGCCTCGCCCGGCGCAACGAGCGGTGTCGCTCGCTAGCGGTGCGAGTTCGCGCAATACCACGGCCGCCGTCGTCGCCGCGGAGTCGACGATGCGCACCTGACTCGGCAACACCTCACGTATGGCGGAGACCAGCACCGGAAAATGGGTGCATCCCAGCACCAGGGTATCGGGCGCCTCGTCAGCGGAGAAAATCGGGTCGAGATAGCGGCGGGCGACCGCTTGCGCGATCGGACCTTCAGTCCAACCCTCCTCGGCCATCGCCACGAACAAGGAACAGGCGCGGGAGGTGACGCGTGCGGATGGGTTTAGACGATGAATCGCGGTTCGATAGGCGCCGCCGCCGATCGTACCCTCGGTCGCGATGACCGCGATGTGTTGCGATACCGACGCGGCGACCGCGGCTTGCGCGCCCGGTTCGATGACGCCGATCACCGGAATGGACGGAAACTCGCGGCGCAACGCCTGCAGCGCCGATGCGGAGGCGGTGTTGCAAGCCACCACCAAACAGCGGATTTCGCGCGCGAGCAAAACAGCCGCGCACTGCAAGGAGTAACGCAGCACCGTCTGCGCACTCTTCGTGCCGTACGGAAGGCGCGCCGTGTCGCCCAGGTAAATGAAATTCTCGGTGGGCATCGCGCTACGCAGCGCCCGCAACACGGTCAAGCCGCCGACTCCGGAGTCGAACACCCCGATCGGTCCCACGGGTTCGCTACTCAGGGCGCATGTGAGGGAACAGCAGCACGTCGCGAATGGACGGCGAATTCGTGTACAGCATCACCATCCGGTCGACGCCCAGCCCAAGTCCCGCAGCGGGCGGCATGCCGTACTCCAACGCGCGCACATAATCCGCGTCGTAATACATGGCCTCCTCGTCACCGGCATCCTTGCGTTCGACCTGTTCTTTGAAGCGCTGCGCCTGATCTTCGGCGTCGTTCAATTCCGAGAACCCATTGGCGAGTTCCCGGCCGCCGATGAAAAACTCCCAGCGGTCCGTGATGAAGGGATCTTGATCATTTCGTCTCGACAAAGGCGACACCTCGGCAGGATACGCATATGCAAAAGTGGGCTGAACCAGCGTGTGTTCGCCGGTCTTCTCGAAGATTTCAATTTGCAGTTTCCCGGCGCCGTCACCGGCCTTGTACGGAATTTTCATACTGTCACAGACGCGCCGCAAGTAGGACGCATCGCGCAGCGACATGGGGTCCATGTCGGGGTTGTTCGCCATGATGATGTCTTCGATGCTCAGGCGCGCGAATTTCTTTGACAGATCGAATTCGCTGCCTTGATAAACGAGCGTGCGCGAACCCAGCAAGCTGTCGGCGAGCCCTTGAAACAGCGTCTCGATCATCTCCATGAGATCGCTGTAATCGGCATACGCCTGGTACAACTCCAGCATCGTGAACTCAGGGTTGTGCTGCGTCGACACCCCCTCGTTGCGGAAATTTCTGTTGATCTCGTAGACACGCTCGAAGCCGCCGACGGTCAGCCGCTTCAAGTACAACTCCGGTGCGATGCGCAGATACATATCCACGTCGAGCGCATTGTGATGCGTCTTGAAAGGGCGCGCCGCGGCGCCGCCGGGGATGGGGTGCAGCATCGGAGTTTCCACTTCCAGGAATCCGCGTATATCGAGGAAGGCGCGCAAGTACCTCACGATCGCCGAGCGAGTCTCGAACACGCGCCGGCTGTCCTCGTTCATGATCAAATCGACGTAACGCCGCCGATAGCGCAGCTCGGTATCCGCGATGCCGTGCCACTTGTCGGGCAACGGCCGCAGCGACTTGGTCAACAGCAGCAACCGGTCGACCCGCACCGACAACTCGCCGGTTTTGGTGCGGAACAAGGTTCCTTCCGCGCCGATCACATCGCCGACATCCCACCCCTTGAAATCGTCGTAGACCTCGCCGAGCGCCTGCTGCTGCAGGAACACTTGAATGGGGCCGCTCGAATCCTCCAGCTTGGCGAAGCTCGCT
>DATCDX010000292.1:0-5700 GCA_036510475.1 Steroidobacteraceae bacterium | reverse complement strand
AAGGCTAAGAAATTGCACTTGTTCCAGGCGCGCAAGCACCGGGTGCGCACCTTTTCACAGGTCAAAGGCAGCAGCGGCGCCGTCACCGCCTTCGGTGAGGAAAGCGTGTTCATCGCCGCGCAGGGCGGCCAGATCGAGGTCATGAAGCTGCGGTACGAGGGCGGCAAGAAACAGCCGGCAGCGCAGTGCTGCGCGCAGCTCGGGCTTGGCGTGGGCGCGATGCTCGGCGAGTGACGCTCGCGGGTGCAACTGCGCTAGACCTCGGACATTAGTGATATTGACCGGTTCAAGGGGCTTGGGGGAATAAGAAGCTGGAAGCCAACGAGGAAGAACAGTTGGCTTCCAGCTTCTTATTCCCCCAGGCCGTTCTCATGGGCCGATGTATATCACCGCGCAAGATAGCAGTTAGATAGAGCAGTTCCGGTGCCTTTTGCGCCGTGGTGTCGAGCGGTGCGATTGCGCTAGAAAAGGTCGATGACGCGGCCGTGCTTGTCGATGCCGAACTTGCCGGCGGAGTGTTGGAATGTACAGGTTCCTCCGTGAGCCAGGTACTCGGGCCTACCGAGACAGAACGACCCACGTCATTTTCGAGCCGCTGGATTTCATCGCGAGGTGAGGTTCACTCGTGCCATCCCCTCGCCATAGCGATTGAACATCGGCGGATACACCCGATGCGGCTTCGCTCAATCCCTGTGCATCCGCAATTGCTGCCTGGACGACGACCTCACTTGCCTCGGCTGCTTTCGATCCCTGGACAAGATCAAGGAATGGGGAATCGTCGATAATCATCGACGCCGCATCATTTTGCAAAACGCCCAACAGCGCAGAGAAGCGTATCAAAAGACTGGGCGTGGTTTCGCCGCATCCCATTCACCCCGAGAGTGACCGCTAAACAGGGACGCGATTGCAACAAAGGCAACGCCGTGCAGGGATCTCACTGAGTACCAATCGATGCTTATGGATCGAGGTGATGCTCGCCGACATCGTCAGATCCGCCAAGACGATCAGCGGCGCTATCAATCTATCGTATACTCACATCAACCCTCCAACGCGGATAGGGGATGGGTCCGACTTTCACAACTGGTCAGACGCGGACACATCACGCGCTAAGCCCGCTAGGATGCAAATCAGTGAAGACCACTATCCTGCTAGCGACCGTATCGGCAATTCTTGGCGGATGCGCGGTTATGGTACCCGGACATCTTTACCCCGTGCAGGGTCCGCTGTCCAAAGAGAGCACGCCACCCATTTATGCCGTCACGTTGAATGGCAGCTTTTTGCCCTCAGGGTCAGTCACGGTACACAGTGCACCTGGGGTCACCTGTCCTGGGGACTGGAAAGCGATCTCCCAAGATGACCCTACAGCAAGGCAGATGTCTGTTGAATGGGACGATGTCTATGGTAGCGGATACTTTGTTGCAAATGTCCTTGGGAAACGTACGTTTTCACGCGCCGTTTTAACGTGCACCGACAACGAGAAGCTGAACCTCGAGTTTCTCGTGGTCGAACCCGGCAAACCGTCGTCGACAGTAGGCGTGGTTAGCGACGGAGCGGGAAATATATTCAAACTGTCTTTTTGATGCGCCTCTCCGCGCGACGTCGCAAACTCTGCGGGTACGCTTCGCTACCACAATGGATGATTTTTACGACGAACTGGCGCCCCTCCACCACCTGATCTATCAGGACTGGTCGGCGAGCGTAGTTCGTCAAGGAGAGCAACTGGGTGCTCCTCAACTCCGCTTATGCGGGCTTTATCGTAACCATCCGCCATGAGCGGTAATGCGCCTATTGTGCACGCGATGGAGAGCTCGCGCACTTCGCGCAGACCATGTACCTTTGGCTCTATCAAAACCATAAGAAGTAGGTCATGAAAACGACTAGGCACGCCCTGAAAATGACCATGGGAATCCGGGCATTACTGTGTCTGCTGGCGGCTCCCGCCCTGGCGGCGACATCAAGCATCGACGCTGTCGTGAACGGAGAAATATCCGGACTGGTGGATACCTACAAGGGACTCCACGCGCATCCGGAGCTCTCGCACCATGAAGAACATACCGCGGCGCTGCTGGCGGGAGAATTGCGCAAGGCGGGCTACACGGTCACGGAGCGGGTGGGGAAGTATCCGGACGGCTCCCAGGCGTATGGGGTGGTGGCGATGCTGCGAAACGGTCCGGGCCCGACATTGTTGATTCGCAACGACTTGGATGCGCTGCCCGTGGTCGAGGAAACGGGCCTGCCCTATGCCAGCCACGTGAAAACCAAGAATGCCGCCGGCCAGGATGTTGGGGTGATGCATGCCTGCGGTCATGATGTGCATGTGACCACGATGATCGGAACGGCCCGCGCGCTCGCCGCCACCCGTTCGACCTGGCATGGAACGCTGATGCTCATCGGTCAGCCGTCGGAGGAGACCATCGACGGCGCGAAGGCGATGCTGGCCGATCATCTTTATGAGCGCTTCGGTACGCCCGATCTGGTGATCGCGCTGCACGATACCAACACGCGCGCGGCCGGCACGGTGGCGATTACCAGTGGGCCGGCCATGGCGAGTTCGACCTCCGTGGATGTGGTGCTACGGGGAGTCGGCGGCCACGGCGCGTTCCCTCAGCTCGGCAAGGATCCCATCGTGATGGCGGGTGAGTTCATCGTGCAGCTGCAGACCATCGTCAGCCGTCAGGAAAATCCGCGCGACCCCACGGTGGTGACCGTCGGCGACATCCATGGCGGTACCAAGCGCAATATCATTCCGAACGAGGTCAAGCTCGAACTCACCACCCGCGGCTTCAGCGACCAATCGCGGCAAATCGTCGTGAACGGAATTCGGCACATCGCGCAGGGAGTGGCTGTGTCCGCCGGTGTACCGGAGAACTTGGCGCCCATCGTGACCGTGCTGGACGCAGAGTCCACCCCCGTGACGTACAACGACCCGGCGCTCACGGCGCGGGTAAAGTCTGCGCTTGTCCATTCGCTGGGTGCGCAAAATGTCTTCGATGAAGATCCCATCATGGCCAGCGAGGATTTCGGCGCCTTCGGGTTGGAGGGCCGCAAGATTCCGACGGTGATGTTCTGGCTGGGGGCCATGGATCCGGTGAAATTCGCGGCTGCCCGAGCGGCGGGGCAGTTGCTGCCGGGACCCCACAACAGCAGGTTCGAGCCGCTTCCGGAGCCCACGCTGCGTACCGGCGTCACGGCGATGTCGTCGGTTGCGATTGCCTTGCTGCAACAGTGACCCGCAGCAATACCACTTCATCGCTCGAAGATTTAGTCGGCGGCCGTCCTGGCTTGGCGTTTACGTCTTGGAATTGAATCGAGAAATAGGTCACGGAGCAGTTGTCGGCGGGATAAAACCCGTTCCGCGGCACGCGGCGCCTGAACTTAAGGGCAAACCCTAGCGCGACAACGCGTCGTGTAGCCCACGCGCTTCATTCTGTCGCATGCGTCTTTAGATTTGTGACGCACCAATCGATTGGCGTCTCCCGTCCCGCCGCCGCCGAGCGCAGTATTCACGGCACATATGGACAACAAGATGTTTTGGTCAACGCACATGCGTCGGTCGGTTTTTATCATTGCTTCGATGAGCGCCCTGCTGGTCCTAAGTGCCTGCGATGACGGGTCTGGCAGCTCAGGGGGCGTAACCCAGAAGTTCACCGTCGGCGGCAACGTCTCGGGTCTGGCCGGTGGCGAGAGCGTCGTACTGAAGAACAACGGCGGCGACGCCGTGACCCTATCGGCCAATAGTAGCTTCATTTTTTCTTCGTCTGTGAGCGTCAACGGCTCCTACAACGTCACGGTCGCGACCCAACCCGCGGGCCAGGTCTGTACGGTTTCCAACGGCAGCGGCGCCGGCGTCACGGCCAATATCTCCGATGTGACGGTCACCTGCTCAACGGATACTTACTCAATTTCTGGCAGTGTTTCCGGTTTGGCGGCCGGAGCGCAGCTGGTTCTCAAGGACAACGGCGCCGATGCCTTGGCAATCACGGCCAATGGACTCTTCACCTTCGTCACTCCGGCGGCTTACGACAGTTCTTATGCCGTCACCGTGAGCGCACAACCCCCGGGCGCCACCTGCACGGTGTCGAATGGCACCGGGGCAGGCATAACGAGCAACATTTCCAATGTCTCGGTCACCTGCGCGAGCAACACGTTCGCCGTCGGCGGCACGGTGAGCGGTCTCGCGGGCGGTGAGCAGGTCACGCTGGACGACAACGGCGGCGATGCGCTGACGCTCACGGCCAACGGCATCTTTACCTTCGCCACCCCAGTGGCCGACCAAGGCTCGTACAACGTCACCGTCGGCACGCAACCGACCGGACAGACTTGCACGGTTGCCGCCGGCAGCGGCACTCACGTGACCAACACGATAGCCGACATCGCGGTGACCTGCTCATCCGACACCTATGGCGTCGGCGGTACTGTGTCCGGACTCGGCGGCGGGGTGCAAATAACGCTGAACGACAACGGCGCCGACCCGCTGACGCTCACCGTCAACGGCGCGTTCACCTTTGCCACGCCGGTGGTCTACGGCGGCGCCTACGACGTGACGATCGGGACTCAGCCGATCGGCCAGACCTGCGTCGTTTCGAATGGGTCAGGCACCGCGGTTACGGCTAATGTCATCAATGTCGGCATCAGTTGCTCGACCAATCCGGTGAGCTTTACTGTGCCCGGCACTTACATTTGGACGGTGCCCTCTGGCGTGAACTCCATCCAAATAGCCGCCACGGGCGGAGGCGGAGGCGGCGGCGGCGACTACGGCACCAATCCCAGTCAACCCGGCGGCGCGGGGGCGATGGTTACCAGCACGCTCAGTGTGACGGCGGGCCAGGTGCTCAATCTGGTTGTCGGCGGCGGCGGTGCCAGCGGCACCAGTGGGCCGTCTTCGGGCGGCGGCTACTATTGCGGAGCGGGCGGCGGTGGAGGCGGATCGACCACAGTCGATGCCGGCGCCGCAGGGCAGATGATCGCGGGCGGCGGCGGCGCGGGCGGCGGCTGCAATAATGCGACTCAGGGCGGCAGCGGCGGCGGCATCGCGGGCGCAGGTGGCAGCGGTGGTGACGGCGGCGGCGGCGGCGGCAGCGGTGGCGGCGGCGGCAGCGGCGGCATCGGTGGCGCCGGCGGAGCGGGCATGTTTCCCGGCGCCACCGGCGCCGCCGGCGGCAGCGGCGATGGTGGTGCCGGCGGCAGCGGTGGCGACAACGGAGGTTCCATTCTGGGTGGAGCGGGCGGGAGCGGTGCCGGAACAGGCACGGGTGCAGCCGACACCAACGGCGATTTGAGCGGCGGCGGTGGCGGAGGTTATGGCGGCGGGGGAAGCGGCTCCGACGGAACGGGCGGCGGTGCCGGCGGCAGTACGGGGCCGACCGGAACCACCTATGCTCCGGCGTCCAACGGCGGAGCGTCAGCTGCCGCCGGCGGCGACGGCTCGATCGTGATCACGGCGCAGTGAAGCGGGGCAAGATTACGAGAGATGCGCCTCAACGGTGCCGGCAGTTCGACGCCGAGTAGCGTCGCCGCTGCCCCGACAGACGCGCATTCATCCTTGAAAATCGCGCTCGATGTGAACGCGAATCCGGCCGCGGACGGCCTCATCGAGGGGCGTCGCATCCAACGGCAGTAACAACTGCTCTCGCTTCACAATGCCGCGAGTCGCGAGCTCGCGATTGAACACGATATCTTTCTCGCGCCGCGCTACGTATT
>DATCDX010000291.1:0-5164 GCA_036510475.1 Steroidobacteraceae bacterium | reverse complement strand
ATCGGCTGCATTCGCTGCTGGTCTTGATCGATCTGAATATCGTCAAGAACTATGCTTGGCGGAATCTGCGCTTGCGCGCGGCCGTCAACTACTAGCCACGCATTGCAATGCCTGAGTTGCCGCGTGTGCTCGTGGTCATCGCCCTGCAAGCGGAGGCGGCGGGGGTATTCGAGGCGGCGTCGGTTCCGGTGCTGTACTGCGGCGTCGGTAAAATCAATGCCGCCATCACGCTCACCCGGGAATTGACGCGATACGCGATGCGCGATCAAGCGATGCCCTTGGTGCTGAACTTCGGTTCGGCGGGCAGCCGTCGCCATGATGCCGGAACCCTGGTGGCCTGCCAAGAATTCGTACAGCGCGACATGGACGTTCGCGGCTTGGGATTTGCGCTGGGCGCGACACCCTTCGATGAGGCGCCTGCGACATTGCGCTTTGATCCGGTGTTCGAGCGTCTACCCGTGGCTGTTTGCGGCAGCGGTGATTCGTTCGCCGTGGCGGACTGCGAAATGGACTGTGCGGTGGTGGATATGGAAGCATATGCGCTCGCCAAAGTATGCTGGCGCCAGCACGCGGCGTTCGCCTGCGCCAAGTACGTGACCGATGGCGCCGATCACGCAGCGGCGAGCGATTGGCAAAGCAATGTGCACAAGGCGGCCGATGAATTTCTGCAGCTGTATCGCGGCCTCGCCATAGCAGGAGTGGCGGCGCGGCTACCATGATTCCGGTATGCTTTGGTTAAGGCCGCCACGGCCGAATCAAGGCAATTGGCGCACAAAAACCTATGAGTTTGATGAGATTGACGATGCTGTCCTGCCTGCTGGCATGGGCGTCCTCCATACCTGCCCGCGCGGCCGTGCAAGTGATCACGGGCCCCACGCCCATTCAGGACGGCGAGGCCAAGGCGGCCGGCGACATTACGGTCGTCAATGAGAAACTGGCCTTCGCGCTCGCGGTGCAGTCAACGGTACCGTACGGTGTGCCGCGCGGCGCGATCATCGACGTAGCGCCGGTGACGGACGGCAAGATCGGTCGTGACCGCGTGGTATTCGCGGATTTTATTCCCAACAACTGGTCCGCGTGGCCGAACACCTATCAACATGTGGACATCCTGGAGCGCGGCCCGCAGCGCGCCGTGGTGCGGGCGGTGCGCGACTGGGGCAAGGTGACCATCACGACGGTCTATACGCTCGAAGCGAATTCAGACTCGATCGAGATACGCACGACCATGAAAAACGGCGGCGATGCCGCGCTGTCGGGTCTGCTGTCGGGCATGACGCTGTGGCCGAAGGGAGGATTTTTATTCAGCGTTCCCGGCATGGCGGGTGTCGCGCAAGGCAAGATGGACGGCGCGCTCGCCGATCGCGTGGTTGCCTATGATGAAAATTGGAGCGTGGCGTTGCATGCCCCGTACGCCGACCATATCAGCGATGGCTCGATGGATATGTACCGGCTGCACTCGCTGGCTCCCGGCGAAAGCCAGACCTTCGACGCGTCGTTGCAAGTCGGGTCGAGCGGGGATCTGAAGCCGATCGTTGCGGCGGAAATCGCCAGCAAGCACCTCGCCTCGGGGATCGTTCACGGGGTGGTTACCGGGCACGATGGCAAGGTGATCGAGCAGCCCGTGGTCGTGGTCTTGGAGCGGGGTAAGCCGTACGCCTGGGTGTTGGGCCGGCACGGCGCATATGAACTGCGCCTGCCGGTAGGCGACTTCACGCTGTATGCCACCGCCAAGCAGTATTCACAGAGCGATCGGGTTCCGGTGCAGGTGCGGGCGGGCGCGGATGTGGTTCGCGATTTTCGCAATCTGGAAAATCCGGGCAGCATCCAATTCACCGTGACGGATGCGCGCAACGGCAAGCCGTTGGACGCCCGCATCAGCATCGCGGAAGGCCAGAAGCCGTTGGTGGAATTTCTCGGCCGCAGAACATTTTTCACGGAACTCGATCGCAAGGGACGGCTCAATGTGCCGATCGCGCCCGGCCGTTATGTTTTCTCGGTGTCATCAGGCGGCGGATTCCTGGCGCTCAAGCAGCCGGTCAAGGTCTCGATCGAGGCCGGCCAAGCACAGACGGTGAACGTCGCGGTGAAGCGCTTGTTCGATCCACCCGCGCGGCACTGGTATTCGGCCGATTTGCACCATCATGCGGATCAAGCCGAGGGCGTGACGCCACCGGCGTATTTGGCGCGTTCACAGCTGGCGGCCGGACTCGATCTGCTGTTCGTCAGCGACCACGATTCGACCGTAAACCACGAAGCCCTGCAGCGCATCGCGGATCGCCGCGGGATGGCGTTCATTCTCGGCGTCGAGTTCTCCTCTTCCTGGGGACATTTCAACGCCTACCCCTTGAAGCTCGGACAGAAGCTCGCGATCGATACCGGGACCGCGACCGTCCAAGAGATATTCAAGGACGGCCGGCGCCTGGGAGCGATCGTACTGCAGGTGAATCATCCGTTCATCCCGTATGGCTATTTCGCCAGCCTGGCCGCGGGCACGGCACCGGGCGGTTTCGATCCGGCGTTCGACCTCATCGAGATCAACGCCGCAGCGCCCAACGACGACGGGAAGGTGCTGCAAGCTGCGTGGAATTTCTGGAACGCGGGGCATCACTATTATTTGAGCGCGGGAACGGATGTTCACGACGTGTGGAACCACGAGTCCGGCGCCGTTCGGGCGTTCGCGCACATCGACGATGCCGTCACAGCCGCATCGTTTGCGCGGGCGATGAAGGCGGGCCACGGCTACGTGTCCTTCGGACCGCTGATTTTCCCGTCGGTGATTTTTGGCGACGAGTTGAAGGTCAAGCCCGGCGAGGGTTTTGTGCTGGGCTTCGACTTAAAATCCGTGGTCGGGGTCAAACAGGTCGAGTTGATCGGACACGGCGCCGTGCTCAAGACTGAGACTTTCTCCGCCACGCCACAGGAGGTCCACGTCGACTTTCCTCTGGCGACCGATCATGCCACCTGGTATTCGCTGGTGGTCGAGGATCGAGAAGGTCACAAGGCGTATACGGATCCGATCTGGGTCGATGCCATCGTTTATCCACTGCCGGCACGCTGATGACAATTCCGATGGACTAGTTTTGCCGGCGGCGCGCGCCTTTCCCCATGATGGTTTTCATGAAAAGATTTCTGGTCCTGTGAGACGCGCCTTCTGCGCGAGATTGGCGCTGCGCCAAAGATACAGAGCGAGCAGCGGAGCGGCGGCGGTGCGCATGGCATGCGGTTCGTCGCCGGCGTGATGAATCAGCGTTCCAGGCATTCGCTGCTGCCACTCGGCATCGCCTTGTTGCCATTCCGCCGTGCCGCTCAACGGCAAGTAGATTTCCTCAGCTTCGTGATAGTGGCGCGGATAGTGTGTCGACGGGCCTAGCAACAGAAACCCGCAGGCGATTCGCTCGCTCATCCGAGGCCCGTTGTGACCGAGAATCTCGCTCCAGCCGTAATTGTCGAGAAAGCCGGCGTCCATCTGGGCGGCCGTATAAGTCTGTCGCCAGGCCAGCGAGGCCGCCGTTTGGCACACCGCGGCGACCACATCCGGGCCGAACGCGCAGGCGCCACCGGCGATTTGCGGCAGCCAACGCAACACCGGCAGTTCGGACGCCAGGGGTACGCGGCGATCGGGCGCGCTCGGCCACTCGGCCAGAAAGGGCGCGAGCAAAGGCGCCTGCACCGATTCGAGCAGCCGCCGGATCAGTGCGGCAAGATCAACGCCGTTCGAACGTGGTTCGTCGTGCCGTCCTTCCTCACATGGTTTCATAAGCCGCAGTACTCCCTTGGGCGATTTGCGATCAATTATACTGGTGCGCCGCCGGCCCCGTGTTCGGAGAGTCCTTACTTGTCCAAGTTTCCGCTGACCCCTCGAATATCATTGACCGAAGGGTCGATCCCACGCGGCCTGTTGATCTTTGCGCTGCCTATTTTGTTCGGCAACGTGCTGCAATCGATCAACGGCTCGGTCAACGCCATTTGGGTGGGCAAGTTTTTGGGTGAGGCGGCACTGGCCGCGGTGGGCAACTCGAATGTCATCATGTTCTTGTTGTTCGGCGTCATGTTCGGCTTTTCGATGGCCTCGACGATCATGATCGCGCAATGCGTGGGCGCCAAGAACATCGCCGAAGCGAAGCGCGTGGTCGGCACCAGTGCGGTGTTTTTCCTGGGCCTGTCACTGGGCATGAGCTGGGTGGGTTTTGCTCTGGCGCACGTGCTGCTGTCCTGGTTGCGTACGCCGCCGGACGCCTTGCCGCTGGCACTCGCCTACATGCGCATCATCTTTCTGGCGCTGCCCTTCATGGGCGGGTTGTTTTTTCTGATGGCGGCGCTGCGCGGCGCCGGTGATTCGAAGACCCCGTTCATTTATCTCTCCTTGGCCGTCGTGCTCGATATTCTACTCAATCCACTATTGATCTTCGGCTGGGGGCCGATCCCGGCTTTCGGCATCGCCGGGTCCGCCAGCGCGACGCTGATCGCACAGGCGCTGGCCTTCTCCGCCCTGGTGATCCACCTCTACAGAACTCACCACTTTCTACGCATCGGCCGCCACGAATTGCGTTTGTTCAAAGTCGACTGGTCCTTGGTGCGCCTGCTCGTGACGAAGGGCCTGCCGATGGGTATGCAGATGTTCGTGGTCTCCTCCAGCATGGTCGCGCTGATCGCCCTGGTTAACCGCTTCGGTTCCGAGGAAACGGCGGCATTCAACGCCGCCATGCAACTATGGAATTACGTGCAAATGCCCGCGCTGGCGATAGGCGCCGCGGCGTCCTCGATGGCTGCGCAGAATGTCGGTGCCGGGAAATGGGATCGGGTGGGCAAGGTGGCCACGACGGGAGTGTTGTTCAATTTTATCATCGGCGGCTCCCTGATCGCGATCGTGTACCTGCTCAATAGGCATGCGCTGGGGTTGTTTCTGCCCGCCAACAGCAACGCGTTGAACATCTCGGCGCACCTCAACACCATCATCGTCGGGTCATTCGCGTTATTCGGCACGTCGATCGTGCTCTTCGGCGTGGTGCGCGCGACCGGCGCCGTCATGCCGCCGCTCATCATCCTAGTCATCTCCCTATGGCTGTTCCGCGTGCCCTTTGCGTATTCGATGCTGGATCGCTGGCGAACCGATGCGATTTGGTGGAGCTTTCCGCTGTCCTCGATGATTTCCATGTTGTTGGCG
>DATCDX010000290.1:0-4205 GCA_036510475.1 Steroidobacteraceae bacterium | reverse complement strand
GACACATGATACCTACGGCATCGCGATACATGTTGGTCAGCACTTTGAGCGCGCTGATTGCGGCGTGCGGCGGAGGTGGCGGCAGCAGTGGCGGAAGCATCGAGAACGATTCCGGCCGCGAAGTCGCGTTGAATG
This sequence comes from Steroidobacteraceae bacterium, assembly GCA_036510475.1. Lineage (GTDB taxonomy): Bacteria > Pseudomonadota > Gammaproteobacteria > Steroidobacterales > Steroidobacteraceae > Bog-1198. The sequence goes on along the minus strand of DATCDX010000290.1, from coordinate 4,070 downwards.
TCGATGCCAATACTCAGTTCTTTTTCCGTGAGCCGCGAAGCGCCGCGGCCGACATGACCGGCTTCACACTGACGCGGCTTTTTAGAATGGCCCAGGACGACTACGTGTACACGCTCGACTACATCGCCGCGGCCACTGCAAACGGCACGGACGCCGGCGGCAATTCCATCAGAGATCCGCCGACACAGTAGGAGAGTACGGCAACTTCCGCCCATCGCGCTCGGCACCGGGCGCGATGCGTCCGGTCGCGTCGGCCGGCAGCCGGGAATCCTGCTTCACTCCCACCCCATAGCGATACACGTTCTGACCGCCGCGATAACCGGTCGTAACCAACGCCGCGGTTGCCGCCACCAGCACCAGGATAAATAGCCAGGAAGGTCGCGACTCCTGTGCCGTCCCGGCGCCCCGCCAAACAGCCAGCAGCACCAGCGTCAGCGTGGTGAACATCGCCCACTTCACATGCAAGGAAATGGCTTGATGCGCGGCCGCGCTGACGTGCAAGTGGAGCACCGCGGCTAGTCCGGTCCCGAGAGCGAATAGAGCGCCAAGCGCGCCGAGACACAGATTCCATGTGCCTACAGTGGCTAGCGTCGCCACAGTGCGCTCGTGCCGCAGCAACCGCGCCGCAATCAGGAACAGCGTGGCGGTCACTACCAACGCCAGGGGAAAATGCACCACGATCGGATGCCACCCAGGGAGTATCGTCATCCAGGGGGTAGCGCTCATCAGCGGCTCGCTTCGACGGAGGTCTCGACCAACCGCCGACGCCACCAATCGATGGTGCCCTTAAGTCCCTCATCCAATCCAATAGCGGGTCGCCACTGGGCCTCATCGCGCAGGCGATGAATATCGGGAATCAGCAGCGCAGGCTCACGCTGACGCTCAGGTTCAGGCTCACGCGCAGCCTCCTCACGGGCGCCGAGTCGAACCAGGTCGGGTCGCCCAATCTGCCGCGCAATGCGATCGATCAATTCGGCCAACGCAATTCTCTCGTCAGCGCCTATGTTCACGGGACCTTGGAGCGGGCTGTCCAATACGGCGGCAAATGCGGAGCCGACATCGGCCACGTGCAGAAAGCTGCGCACCTGACGCCCATGCGATACGCGCGCTTCTTGATCCTGCAGCAAATTACGGATCACCGACGGCACCAAGCGATCCGGATGTTCATGCGGACCAAATTGAAAAAAAATGCGGCCCCAAGCTGTCGATACGTGGTCCAGGCGCCCGTAATCGGCCAGCGCCTGTTGCATGGCGATCTTACACGCGGCATAGGGACTCGCGGCCATCTCATCTGCCAAGGGGCTCGACCTTTCCTCGCAAACCCCGACGCGTGCCCAGTCGTATTCCGCGCAACTGCCCGCCATCACGGCGCGAAGGCCGCCATATGTGCCAAAACAGCGCAGCAGATGCTGACTCGCCGCCAACCAGCGGTAATTGTCCGCACTGCTCCAGTACAGTCCGGGGGTGGCGATCCAGGCGAAGTGCAGCAGATGAGTCGGCGCCACGCGCTTCATCAACTCCTCGACGTCCGACTCCTGGAGTAAATCGGCGACCTGCACCGTTGCGCCCTGAAGTTGCTCCGGGAGGTGTCGCGCGTCCACGCCGCGTCGCGCGTCCACGCCGTGTTGCGCGGCTCCCGAAAGCACCACGTGCACCTCGAAGCCCCGCCTTAACAGCGGCGGCACGCTCCAGCGGCCGATGAAACCGCCGGCGCCGGTGATGAGTACTCGTTTGCCGTGCGTCACGCGCCGGCCTGCGCGTCGAGCAAGGGATAGGCGGCATCACGCGCGGAGATCACAGCCGGCGTCATAGGCCATTCGATGGCCAACGCCGGATCGTCCCAGCGAAGACCTTGGCTGAATTGCGGCGCATGCGGCACCGAGATCATGTAATAAACTTCCGTGTGGTCGGTCAGGCTGAGGAACCCGTGGGCGAATCCCGCCGGAATGAACAGCGAACGCCGATTGTCGGCCGTCAATTGCGTACCGAACCAGCGAAGATAGTTGCGCGACCGGGGACGCACATCGACGACCACGTCGAATACCCCGCCGGCCGTGCAGCGCACGAGCTTGTGCTCCTCGTGCGGAGCGCCCTGGTAGTGCAGGCCGCGCAACGTGCCTTCACGGGCGTTGTACGACACGCTGCAATGTCGCAACTCAGGGCCCAAGCCCTGCGTCGCAAATTCCTCGGGAGAATAGCAACGCGCAAAAAAACCACGTTCATCCGCGAGGCGATCCACGTCGACCAGGTAAACCCCCGACAGCGAAGATTCACTGAAAATCATGGGTAGATATGGATCGTGGGTACCGGCGTCGCGAATCGGCCGCCCCATTCTTTGATTCCATGCAATTGTTGCCGGATCTCCTCCTGCAAGTTCCATGGCAGAATCAGCACGTAATCCGGCCTTGCTTGCATCAGTGCTTCGGGAGACACCACGGGTATGTGCGTGCCCGGCAATAATTTCGATTGCTTATGCGGATTCCTGTCCGCCACCAGCGGAATGTCGTCGCTGGTCACACCGCAAAAATTGAGCAGGGTATTGCCTTTGGCCGCTGCCCCGTACGCCGCCACCCGCTTTCCCTCACGCTTCGCCCGGCCGAAAAAATCGAGCAACGAGCGCCGGCAGTGCTCGACCCGGTCCGCGAATCGCAGGTAAGTGGCGAGATCAGCGAGACCCGCCGCACTTTCCTGCGCACGCAAATTGCGCAGCAGCGCGCTATCGTTAAGCTCCGTCCGATTCGAGTGCGAGGCAAAAATTCGCAATGATCCGCCGTGCGTCGGCAATTGCTCGACATCATAGATCCGCAAGCCGTGGCGGCCGAACACTTGTTCGATGGCATACAGGGAAAAATACGAGTAATGCTCGTGGTAGATCGTGTCGAACTCCACATGTTCGATCAGTTCGAGCAGGTGCGGAAACTCAATGGTCACCGTGCCCTTTGCCTTGAGCAGCAGGGCAATGCCCGCGACGAAGTCATTGAGCAGCGGCACATGCGCGAGCACATTGTTGCCGATGATCAGGTCGGCTTGGCGGCCTTGCGCGACCAGGTCGCGCGCGAGGCTCTCACCGAAGAACTCTACCAGGGTGGGGACGCCGATTTGTATCGCAGCGGCCGCGACCGTGCCGGACGGGTCGATACCCAAGACCGGTATGCCTGACCCCAGAAAATTCTTCAGCAGATAGCCATCGTTGCTGGCGAGTTCGATGACCAGACTGTCGGCGCCCAGCGAAAATCGCCGCCGTGCCATGTCGCAGTACTGCTTGGCGTGAGCCAGCCATTCGTCCGAGTAAGACGAGAAGTACACATAGTCGCCGAACAATTCCTGCGGCGCGACGTCGTAGTCCACTTGCACCAATTTGCAGGATTCGCAGACCTTGGCGCGCAGCGGATAGCGCTTTTCTTCGCGAGCCGCGGCCGCGGAGGCAATAAAGGCATTCGACGCGGGCTGTAATCCCAGATCGGCCATCGTGACGGACAAGCGTCCGCCGCAGGCGCGGCAACCGCTGACGAGTCCTACCATATGTTAGCTATCCTTCCCACAGTTTCCAGGGCGCGGCGCCACTCTCCCATAGTGTATTGAGATGTTGTTTGTCGCGCAGGGTGTCCATCGGCTGCCAAAAGCCGCGATGCACCCACGCAGCCAATTGTCCGTCCGCAGCCAGATTCTCCATGGGCTCTTTTTCCCAAACGGTGCCGTGACCGTCGATCAACTCGAGCACGCTGGGTTCCAAGATGAAAAAACCGCCGTTGATCAGGCCACCCTCCGCCGTGGGCTTCTCCTCGAACGAGACCACCGCCGTGCCCCGCGTCACGATGCGGCCAAAACGAGCCGGCGGCCGCACGCAGGCGACGGTGGCCTTGCGCCCATGATCTTTGTGGAATACCAGTTCCGCGGCAATATCGATATCGGCCAAACCGTCTCCATAGGTCATGCAAAACGGTTCGCCGGCATGTAGGTATCTGCCGATTTGCAGGAGCCGTCCGCCGGTCATGCTCTCCTCACCCGTATCGACGAGCGTCACTTTCCAAGGTTCGCTGCGGCAGTCGTGATACTCGACGCGATTACCC
>DATCDX010000289.1:0-2574 GCA_036510475.1 Steroidobacteraceae bacterium | reverse complement strand
TCGAGCTTGCCGGCGGGGATTTCCCAGAGGAAGTCCAGAACACCGTGCCGGTACTGGCGCACCAGGCAGACGCGCTGTGCGCAGTCCATTGCGACCACGGCTGCGGCGCCGGGATGGCGCACGAAGTCCAAGTCGTACTCGCGGCCGTTGGCATAGCGCAGCCGTTCGGTGCTGACCTCGATCACGCGGCCGCGATACATGGGATGACTGGCGGTCGGTGTTGGCTTCTGCATAGTGAACAACCCTCGTGGAGGTGGAGAAATCCCTGCCTGTGATGTGCCTCCTCGCGCGCAACGCCTGCAATGCGCGATCCTGAGGCCTGATTTCTTAGTATATTGCGTCGCCATCTGGATATACGTACAGTAGCGCGTGTTTCCGATTGGCGTGTTTGCCGATTTTTTATGATGAAAACCAAGCCCACCGCATTTGATTCGCTCAACCCGGCGCAGCGCCGGGCGGCCACCTTCGGCGTGCCCGCGGCGGAGAAGGGCATCGATGCGGGCCCTCTCCTCATTCTGGCCGGCGCCGGTACGGGCAAGACCAATGCCTTGGCGCATCGCGCCGCGCACTTGGTGCTGAACGGCACGGACCCGGCGCGCATTCTGATGTTGACCTTCACGCGCCGCGCGGCTCAGGAGATGATCCGGCGCACGCAGCGCATCGTCGGCGAAGTTCTGGCGGAACGCGGAAAAATGGGCGATCGCAGCGTGGTGACGCGATTGCTGTGGTCCGGCACCTTCCATTCGGTGGGAAACCGGATACTGCGCCTGTACGCCAAGCACTTGGGATTGGAGCCTAACTTTACGGTGTTGGATCGCGCCGATGCCGCCGATCTCATGGACGTGGTTCGGCATGAGCTGGGATTTTCGGCCAAGGATAAGCGCTTCCCGCGCAAGGATGCGTGTCTTGCCATCTATTCGTATCGGGTCAACACGCGCCTCACGCTGAAACAGACGCTGGACGAACAATACCCTTGGTGCAAGGAGTGGGAAGCGGATTTGACGCGTCTGTATCGGGAGTATGTGGGCCGTAAACAGAAGAACCGCGTCCTGGACTTCGACGACCTGCTGCTCTACTGGCATGTGATGATGCAAAATCCGCCGTTGGCGCAGAGTCTGTCCAAGAACTTCGATCATGTGCTGGTGGATGAGTACCAGGACACCAGCTCCTTACAGGGCGAAGTCATTCAAGCGCTCAAACCCGACGGCAAGGGGGTGACGGTGGTGGGCGATGACGCGCAGGCGATCTATTCGTTTCGCGCCGCGGCGGTGGAGAACATCTTGGGGTTCGCCGATCGCTACCAGCCGAAGGCGGAGATCGTGGTGCTGGCGCAGAACTATCGTTCGACGCAGCAGATACTGGATTCGGCCAACGCGCTCATGGCGGAGGGCTCGCGGCAACATCGCAAGACCTTGCTGGGAACACGCCAATCGCCGCAGAAACCGTTTTACGTCGCGTTGGATGATGCCACGTCGCAGGCGGAGTACATCGTCGGCAAGATATTGACGACCCGTGAAATCGGCGGCTCGTTGAAGCGCCATGCGATTTTGTTTCGCAGTTCGCATCATAGCGACGTGCTCGAAGTTGAACTCACCAAGCGCAACATTCCGTTCGTGAAATACGGTGGCCTGAAGTTTTTGGAGGCGGCGCACGTCAAGGACATGATGTCGGTGTTGCGTTGGGCCGATAATCCCCGCAATTCAGTGGCCGGGTTTCGAGTGCTGAAACTGCTCCCCGGAATCGGCCCGGGACATGCCAAGCAGGCGCTGGATCATTTTGAGGCGAAGGGCTTCGACATCAAGAGTTTGAGCCAGTTCGATGCGCCGCAGCCGGTGAAAATGGATTGGAAGCGCTTCTGCGTGCTGTTCGAGAAGCTTGGCGACCCGGCGACGCCCTGGCCCGGTCAGGTGGGTTTGGTGCGCGATTGGTACAAGCCGCAGCTGGAGCGGATTTACGATGCGGCCTGGACGCGCATGGGCGATCTGGAGCAGTTGGAGCAGCTAGCGGTACATCACGCCAGCCGTGAGCGGTTCTTGACTGAGCTTACTTTGGATCCGCCGGCGCTGACCAGCGACCAGTCGGGCGCGGCCTCGAAGGACGAGGACTATGTGATTCTGTCGACGATTCACTCGGCCAAGGGCCAGGAGTGGGACTTCGTCTATGTGCTGAATGTGGCCGACGGTAATTTCCCCTCGGAATTTTCCACCGGCAAGCCGGAAATGGTCGAAGAGGAGCGCCGTTTGCTGTACGTGGCCATGACGCGGGCGCGCAATGAATTGCATCTGTGTGCGCCGCTCAAGTACGCGGTCACGCAGCAGTCGAAGCACGGTGATGCGCATGTGTACGGCGCCAAGAGCCGCTTCATGACCGACAAGGTGCTGGATTGTTTCGAGCGAATATCGTTCCGCTCGATCGGCGGCGTGGAAAGTTTGCGCGCGGGCGACGCGGCGACGGTCGATGTGGTCGCGCAGCTGAAAGAGATGTGGTGAGCCGCTGCGCGAACTCGTGCCAACGGCTGGTCAAATAGGAGGAATGTCGATCTCGGTATAGCTGCCTGGCACGGCAGCGTCGACG
>DATCDX010000288.1:0-2048 GCA_036510475.1 Steroidobacteraceae bacterium | reverse complement strand
GTCAGCGCGGCATCGAGTTCATGGTCGGCCAAGTGGCCCACGTACTGGATTCGTCCGTCCCGACCGATCACCACATGCGTGGGCGTGACCCTGACGCGAAAGGCGCGGGCCAAGCGGCCGTCGTCGAATACGATGGGCATTTTGATCCCGAGGCGCCTGCGATAGGTCTGAATCGCCGCGATCGAATCGTTGAATCCGACGTCGATGGCGATCACCGCCAGATCCGTTCCCGATGATTCGTAGGCATGTTCGAAATGCGGCATCTGTTGCCGGCAAGGCACGCACCAGGTCGCCCAGAACTTCAGATACACGGCTTTCTTGCCGTAGAGGCTGCCGAGATCAATGGTCCCGCCGTCGATGGTTTTGAGCACCAGTGGCGGAGCAGCAGTGCTCAGCAGCGCGCGACCGGCGGTTTGCGCGCGTTGTTGGCCACTGACTTCCGCGCCGGCCGGCACGACGCCGAGCGCCGCGCAGAATACGGCGAGGCCGCCCATGATCGCGATTGGCCGGGCTCGGATCGATCTCACGGCGCGGCTGCGTTTGGCGTGGACGCGCGTGGCGTGGCGGCGCGCGTCGCCGGCGCGCCCTTGATTTTCACCATGAACACGAGAATCTTGGCGGGCGCGGTGCGGCTGGCATTGGCGGAGACCAGGTGCACATCGTTCGGACTTTCATAAAATGTCTGGCCCTTCCGAAGCGTAACCGGCGGGCTGCCCTCGACCTGCATGGTGAGTTCTCCCTGAAGCACGTAGACGAACACCTGGGCATCGTGCCGATGCGGCAGCGAGGAACCGCCGGGGGCGTAGCGGACGGTCAGCATCAACGCTTCCTTGCCGGGCACACCCACCAGATCTTTCTGCATCAATTCGCTGACCGCAGTCTCCGCCGCCGGGGGCGAGGGCTTGGTGTCGGCCGCGCACGCCAAGACCTGCCACAGCAGGAAAGTTGCGGCGAACACCGCTTTGAAACCATTGCTCTGAACCATCACGAGTCTCACTCTTTGTGCCTGGGAAAGTGAAATAACATACTCCGCTCCTCGATGCGCAGGTGCATAAATCGCCTGCGCAGGTGCATAATCAATCGGGGATGGGCTGCCAAGGGATCTGAATTGCGATCATTAGCGGGTGAATTGCGAAGCGCGGCTCGCACGACGGTGGCGGGTCTGAGCGGTTCCGAACGGCGAGGAGGGCGTGCACGACTGCGCCCCGCGGGCGCGATGATCGTGACGCGCGTACGGCCGCCGGCGGTGCTGCGGACCACCCGCGCGACGGTGCTGTTTGCGGACCTTCGCGGCTACACGGGATTGGCCGAGCGCATGCCCGCGGTTCAGGTCGTACCCCTGTTGGATGAATTTTTTCGCGTTCTGGCGGACGCCACCGAGACTTACGGCGGCGACGTATTTCACATGGCAGGCGACGGCATGATGGCCGGATTTGGCGTGAACGACGAAGGCGGCGACGGATCCCGCGAAGCGCTGGCCGCCGGACACGCGATGCTGCAGGGATTCGCACCGGTTGCGGCCCGTTGGCGCAGCGAACTGTCGATCGATGCCGGAGTCGGCGTCGGACTGCATCTGGGCGAGGTCGCAGTGGGCATGCTGGGACCGCCTCTCCGCAAGGCGATCACCCTGGTCGGCGATACCGTCAACGTCGCCGCGCGGCTGTGCAGCCGCGCACGTGCCGGTGAAGTGCTGTTCTCGTGCACGGTGGCCGCCGCCCTCAACAACAGCGCCGCATCTCCCGGCATCGATGTGGGAGGCACACCCTTCCTGCAGCTGCCGCAGTTCGAATTGCGCGGGCGCCGCGGCCCCATCGACATTTGGTGCGTACCCGCCGCTGAACGCCTCGCGCTGTGAGCGCCCTACGAAGCTGCTAAACTTTCCGAGGCTCGTGCCCTCGTGGCGGAATCGGTAGACGCAACGGACTTAAAATCCGTCGGATAACATCCATGCCCGTTCGATTCGGGCCGAGGGCACCACAAACTCCCGCCGAAACAGTAACTTGGATACGAATAAGAGACCATGGTATCCTGTGCTGATAGGATAGGTA
>DATCDX010000287.1:0-2635 GCA_036510475.1 Steroidobacteraceae bacterium | reverse complement strand
TCCATGCGTGCCAGCACCGGGTACACGTTCGTGATATCGGTCACGCCGGCGTCCGAGTGTGTGGTGGCGCCGGCCGGATACAGCTTGACGCCGTGAATGAAGCCCATCGCCCGCGCGCGATCTATCTCATCGGGCGTGGTGGCGTTGGTGAGATACAGCGTGAGCAACGGTTCGAAACGCGTGCCCACCGGCAGCGCAGACTTGATCCTTTCGCGATACGCCCGCGCCGCTTCGGCCGTGACGATCGGCGGTTGCAGATTGGGCATTACGATGGCCCGTCCGAATCGCTCGGCGGTAAACTTGACCACGGCTTGCAGCGCTGCGCCGTCGCGCAGGTGCACATGCCAGTCGTCGGGTCGCTGCAGCGTGAGGGTGTTCATTTGCGAGCCCGGGCGGGCGCCCGCACGGACGCCGACGCGGGTGGCCAGGCCGGCGCGGGTGGCCAGCCCCGGCGCAGTAGATCCAGCGTGTAGCGCACGCCGAATCCGGTGATCTCCGTGGCGATGTGGCCTAAGCCGCCGTGACGCGTGCCCGCCGCCAGATCGAGATGCAGCCAGGCGATTTCCTTGGGCACGAATCGATTCAAAAAGCGCGCAGCCACGATATGATCGCCCTTGCCGTCGACTGCGCACTGCATCACGTCGGCGACGGCGCTTTCCAACTCCGTGTCATAGTCGGCGTCCATGGGAAAGCACCAGACGCGTTCGCCGCTGCTGACGCCGGCGGACTCGATCAGATCGCGCGTCTCCGGACGATTGGTAAAGGCGCCGCTATAGCGCTCGGTGAGCGCATATATGCAGGCTCCTGTGAGGGTGGCGTAGTCGATGATGGCGCGCGGCTTCTTGGCCGCGGCGAGACTCAGCGCGTCCGCCAGCGCCATGCGGCCCTCGGCGTCGGTATGAATGACTTGAATGGTCGTGCCGTTGTGCGCGCGAACCACGTCCTGCGGTTTGTAGGCGAGCGGCCCAATGAGGTTCTCAGTGATGGCCAACCAGCAATCCACAGCCATGGGGGAGCGCATCGCGTGCAGCGCATAGAGGCTACCCACCGCGACCGCGCTGCCCTCCATGTCGATGTGCATGTCGAGCATGCCCTTGTGTGGTTTTAAGTTCGTGCCGCCGGTGTCGAAACACACGCCCTTGCCGACCAAGCTCAAGGCGGGGGCTTTGGGGCCGCGCGGACGGTACGACAGGTGCACGATCCCCGCGTCTCGCTTGGCATTGCCGCGTGCGACCGCGAGAAACGCACCCGCACCCAGGCGTTTGAGTTGTGTCTCGCCGTAGAACTTGAACCCCAGGCGCAGCCGACCGCTGAACTCTTGCAACAAGCGCCGATAGCCGCGCGCGTCCAGGGTGTTGGGCGGCAACGCCGTCAGCCAACGCGCGAGGTTGTTGCCGGCAGCCGTTGCCAGCGTCAGATCGAGCTCGGCTAATTTACCGCCCCTCGCGACGTCGATGCGCGCAAGCCGCACGTGAGGCTTCGGCTTGCTTTTGAACACCGCGAAGCGAAATGTGGCCGCCTCGAGCGCCGCAATAGCGGCGGCGAGGGTCGCGTCGGCGGCTCGCGCGGAGCAACCCTGTTGCCACAGGAGCAGCGACTGCGGTTCGCCGTCCAACGCGCTGCGGGCAAGTTTGGCCGCCGCCTGCAGCCGTTCAAAGGTGCTGGCCTCATCGGCCAGACACGCCACCACCAGCAGCGTCTCGGCGTGCGCTCCGACCCTGAGATGAAAAGTGTCGCCGACTTTAAGCACTTTGCGCTGGTATAGGTCGCGCAGCACGCTGCCGTGCGGCAACGCCGACCAGTCCGCCGCGGATGGTTTCAGCGGCAGAAACAGCAACGCGCTCGCGTAACGGGCCAGCTTCGACGCAGTGACGCCTGGGCTGATTTGGCGCACAGGCACGAGCAACTGGTCAAAGGGCAAGCGAGTCGGCATATCGTAAAACCGCAAGCTATTCCCTTGCTTGACCGTGAAAAACCAAACCCCGAAGATAAGCGCTTGTCGATAACGCAGTGGCGGTTCGCGCAACAGCGCTGTAACGTGCCTGCCATCTTAACAGGACACGTGAGCGTGTGCATGTGCGCGCGCCTTTTTGCCAGGGCTCTTTATGACGCAACAATCCCCGTACGAAGACATCGATCCCATCGAAACACAGGATTGGCTGGAATCCATCGATTCCGTCATGCGCGCCCGGGGGCCGCAGCGCGCGCATTTTCTGCTCGAAAAATTGGTGGATTTCACACGGCGCTCAGGCGCGTATCTGCCGTTCAAGCCCAACACCGCTTACCTGAATACGATCTCCAAGGCGCAGCAGCCGGATTATCCGGGCGACCGGTCCTTGGAACGGCGCAATGAGGCCTATATCCGCTGGAATGCGCTCGCCATGGTGGTGCAGGCGAATCGAGTGAACACGGAGTACGGCGGCCATATCGCCTCCTACGCCTCCGCTGCGACCTTGTATGAAGTCGGATTCAATCATTTCTGGCGCGCCAAGAATGCCGCGCATCCCGGCGACATGATTTTCATGCAAGGACATTCGAGCCCCGGCATTTACGCGCGCGCGTACCTGGAGGGCCGGTTGGACGAAACTCAGCTATTGAAATTTCGCCGGGAGGTGCGCGGCGGCGGCCTGTCGTC
>DATCDX010000286.1:0-4986 GCA_036510475.1 Steroidobacteraceae bacterium | reverse complement strand
CGCCGCGATTCGCTTTCTCACCGCGGGCACATTGCTGGCCCTGATAGCCCGGTTTTGGAGACACGATAGCTGGCCTTTGCGCCTGATCGACTGGCGCCACGTGATCGTCGCGGGCTTTTTCATGGTGTTCGTCAGCAACGGCCTGAATACCTGGGCGATGATTTATCTGCCGACCAATCAATCAGCGCTGCTCAACGGCACCGCGGCGTTCTGGATTGCGGGCTTGGGCGTCTTCGGGCCCCGCGGTCACCCGCTGACTCGCCGGGCCATGCTCGGCCTCGCCATCGGCTTCGTGGGTGCCGCGCTGATTCTGGTGCCGAAGGGTCCCATAAGCTCCGCGAGTGCATTGGCGCAAATAGGCGTACTGATCGCCTGTTTCTCGTGGTCGCTGGGCACCCTGTACTACCGCAGCGTCAACACCGAGTTGAGTTCGCTCATGTTCATGGCGCTGCAGATGCTCACCGGCGGACTGATGCTGCTCTGTGTCGCCATCGTCCACGGCGATTCAGCGCGATGGAGCCCGAACACTCCCGGCTTGATTGCGCTCGGCTACCTCACCTTCTTCAGTTCCTGCCTGGCGTACACCGCCTATGGCTGGTTGGCCCGCCACAGTACGCCGGCGGTGCTCGGCACCTACAGCTATGTCAACCCGGCGATCGCAGCTTTCATCGGCTGGTGGTTTCTGCACGAGCATTTATCCGCGCTGCAACTGCTCGGCATGGCGATCATCGTCGTCGGCGTGTGCATTTTGACGCGAGGCTCAGCGGCGCTTCACGAACACGTCGACTTTGCCCTTGGAGCCCACGAACCATGAACCGACGAAGCTGACCAGACTCACCACGACCGCGGTCCAGAACGCCGCCCAGAAACCCATGACGTGCATGCCCGGCAGCATCCACGCGACCAGTCCCACCATGCCGGCGTTGATCACCAGCAGGAACAGGCCGAGAGTGACGATGGTCATCGGCAATGTGAGCAGTATGGCGATCGGCCGTACGATGGAATTGACGATTCCCAACAACACGCCGGCAAGAATCAGCGTCGACGGACTGTCGATGTATACGCCGTGCACCCAGACGGTCGCCAGCCACAAACCCAGCGCAACCAGCGCCGCGCGAATCAGAAACCCCAGCATGACTCTCCCAGGCGCTACGCGCCGAGTTCAACGGGGCCGATGCGGCGCCCGTCCTATAGTTGCTCGCTGCGCGAGCATTAGATCAAAAGGGAGGCACGGTGCCAACAGGCCGGTCAATAATCAAGACCCGGCAGCGGCGGGTCCTTGGGCGCGGGCGGCGGCTTTTTGGGAGCCGGCGGACTCTCGAGCGTCACCTTGATGCGCGACAGAAAGCGCTCCCAACCCATGCGAATGCGCACGTAGTTCTTGTCCCAGGCCACCGCCTCGGGAACACCGGAACCGAGTAGTCGCAGCGAGGTTTTGCTCTCGCCCTTGCGCACGTCCAGCAAAAAATCGTCGACCACGGCGCTGTCGCCCGGCGGCGAATCGCGGCCGTTGAGATAAATCAGTCGCAGGCGCCGATTCACGTCGAAAATATCAATGTGCGCTTCGCGGCCGCCGGCATTACGGTTACCGATCCGGTACAACCCCCCCTGCCGCGGATCGATCTGCGCGTCCTGGCCGGACCATATGCGGATCAGCCCCGGGTCGGTCAAGGCACGCCACACCCGGGCGATCGGCACGTCGATCTCGACCAGATGGGCATAGCCGCGGGTGCCGGAGCGGGTGGATTTTCGGGGTAAGCTCATGATGAATCGCTAGCATCCAACAACGGGAGAGGAACATCCATGGCTTATGTTGACATTGTGACTGCGCTCGCACTTCTGCAATACATCGTCTTCGGTTTCAAGGTCGGTAGGGCGCGCGGGCGCTACGGCGTGAAGGCGCCGGCCGTCACCGGCAACGAGGTATTTGAGCGCTATTTTCGGGTACAGCAAAACACGCTGGAACAGCTGATCCTCGTTCTGCCTGGACTGTACCTGTTCAGCCATTATTTCAGCCCCTTCGCGGCGGCCATCCTCGGGCTGATTTACTTGATCGGCCGAGAGCTTTTCGCCTACAGCTATGTGAAAGAGCCGGCCAAGCGCGAGATCGGTTTCGCGCTCAGCGTGTTGCCGACGATCATCCTGATCGCGGGCGGTTTGTTCGGCGCGATGCGTCAACTCGCCGGCCATTGAACTTCAGCGGCGACCGTTCGATCGCGGGTATGCGGACTCGATCGTAAGGTCGCGGTCGGCCTTGCAATGCCCGTTTGGTTGGTTGATAGTGCGGCACTTGAACCTTGGGGTGGTCTGCTTAGACCTGAGATGCCGGTGAACCGGCGAACCCGTTGAACCTGATCCGGTTAGTACCGGCGTAGGGAGCAGGTGAATGAAACCTCAATGGCAATGCTATGGGCTGCTCGCGGCCTATTTTCTCCTCGTGCAGCCGGCGCGGCCGGTCGACGACACTCTGGATGAGATCGTGGTCACGGCCAGTCTGCGCTCCACCCGCATTGCGGATTTACCGCAGAGCGTGAGCGTGATCGGCCGCAGCACCCTAAAGAGCGCCGGCGTGCAGCATTTTGAGGATGTGCTCGGTTTGATCCCTGACCTCAACTGGGCGGCGGGAACTTCCCGGCCGCGCTTTTTCCAACTGCGCGGCATCGGCGAGGTCGAGCAATACCAGGGCGCGCCCAATCCGTCCGTTGGCTTCCTGATCGATGACATCGATTTCTCCGGAGTCGGCATGCCGGCGACATTGTTCGACACACAGCAGATCGAAGTCCTGCGCGGGCCGCAGGGCACGGCTTACGGCGCCAACGCGTTGGCCGGACTGATCAGCGTGCGCACCGTCGATCCCGGCACTGAGTTCGAGCTGCACAGTGAAGTCACCGGCGCCACCTACGACACGCGCGCCGCCGCTCTCGCCATCGGCGACGGCTTTGCCTCCGGCGCCGCCGGCTGGCGCTTGGTCGCGCAGCAGTACCTGAGCGACGGCTTCCGCCACAATGCGTACTTGGATCGCAATGCCACCGATGGCTACGATGAAGGCACTCTGCGCGGCAAACTGCATTGGCAATTGACGGATGCGCTGCAAGCGGACCTAACCTTGATGCATGTGAACATCGATAACGGCTACGATGCCTGGTCGATATACAACACGTACACGACCTACTCGAACCAGCCGGGCCGCGACGCGCAGCTTTCCAACGGCATGGCGCTGCGCCTCACCGATTCGATCGGCGGCTTGGGTGAGTTGCGCAGCGTCACCAGCGCCGCGAATTCCAGAATCGTTTATTCCTTCGACGGTGATTGGGGCAACGATGCCCTGTGGGGCCCGTACGCGCCATACGATTATTTTCAAAGCGACAATCGGACGCGCCGCACGCTCGCCGAGGATTTGCGGCTGATCGGCGATCCGGCGAGCGCACTTTTCGGCCGCGTGCGCTGGCTGGCGGGTGTATACGCGCTGCGCCTGACGGAATCCGACAGCCTGCTATACACCTACGATGACCAATATAGCGGTGCGGGCAGCAGCGGCCTGGACAGCCGCTACAGCGCGACGAACGTGGCAGTGTACGGTTCACTGGACGCGAATCTCGGCGCGCGCACGCTATTGAGCGGTGGTCTGCGCGTGGAACAGCGCGAGGCTCATTACGGCGACAGCGCCGATGTCGAGACTCCGTTTCCGTCACAGACTAATCACATGATCGGCGGCAATTTGTCTTGGGAAAGGAGCACTACGGGCGGTGGCCATGTCTATGTCACGCTGGCGCGTGGTTACAAAGGCGGCGGCTTCAATATCGGCTCGCAAATCCTGGCTGAACAGCGCAGCTTTGGCCCCGAGTCGCTGTGGAATCTGGAGACGGGTTTCAAGTACGCGCGGGCGACGAGTCCGCTTGAGATGCAGGCCGACGTGTTCTATACGCGGCGCCAAAACATGCAGGTCTATCTCTCCGAGCAGCTACAGCAGAACAATCCGCTGGCTTACGTGTTCTACACGCAGAATGCCAGTGACGGCGAAAACTACGGCCTGGAAGGAGAAGCAGCGTACGCCTTAAGTGCGCGCTGGCGGCTGTCGGGCAGCGGTTCGCTGCTGCGCACGCGTTATCTCGGTGTCGGCGGCTTATTCAGCGGTCTTGCGCTCGATGGACGTGCGCAACCGTTCGCGCCGGGCTACAAGCTATCCGCGGCCTTGGAATACCACCATCCCGCCGGGTGGTTTGCGCGTCTGGACGCCACCGCGATGGACGGCTACTACTACTACACCAGCGATGCGCAAACCGCGAGCGCCTATCACCTGGAGAATATCCGCGCCGGCTACAGCCACGGCTCGTGGACCATGAGCTTGTGGGTGCGCAATCTGCTCAATGCCCGCTACGCTCAGCAGGGATTCTATTTCGAGCTAGCGCCGAACGTTCCCAACCAGTCCTTCCTGCAGCTGGGCGATCCCCGTCAAGTCGGCGTCACCTTCGACTATGAACTGGGTCACCATAACCCTACAACGTTTTCTTCGCGTTAGGGTTAGGGTTAGGCGCATCGGGCCCCAACAAGTAGGCGTCAAGCACCTTGCGCGCGATGGGCGCCGCCGCGGAGGCGCCGAAACCACCGTTCTCCACCAGAACGGAGATGGCTATCTTCGGGTCATCGGCGGGCGCGTAGGCGATGAACCAGGCATGATCGCGCCTGCGTTCATCGGTGATTTTCGCGCGGGTACTTTCGTTTTGCTTGATGGTGAACACCTGCGCGGTGCCCGTCTTGCCCGCCATTTTATACTTGGCGCCGATGCCGGCGACATAGGCGGTACCACCCGGTCCCACGGCTTCCTCCATGCCCTCGTGGACCACCGCCCATTGTTCGGGCGTTGCAATGTCGATGGGCTTCATGAACCGCGGAGCCAGCGGCCTGATCTTGTTGGAACCGGCATCGCGAACGGCCGATACCAGCCGCGGCACCGCGATGATCTGCCCGCTCTCGGCGATCTCCGCG
>DATCDX010000285.1:0-2158 GCA_036510475.1 Steroidobacteraceae bacterium | reverse complement strand
TTCAGGAGGGTGCCTCGGTCGAGGACATCATGCACGCGCTGCGCGGGTCGGGTGAAGGGGGTCGCCGCTGGCTCGAGGAGCTGCAAATCTCGCGCGATCCCTGGTTCAACATCAATGTCGGCGATGGCTTTTATCATTATCACCGCAGTTGGAATGACGATCTGTCCATGGCGTTCTCCGCGTTGTCGGGTTACGCTCGCAGGGTGCGGGCCGGCGAGCTGTCGGATCGCCAGGTTGGGCGGCTGCGCGATGAACGTGTCCAATTGATCGCCGATTATCGCGAGCTTTTGGCAAACGATGAGGAGCGCGCCACCTACGACCAGATGATCGCTTTGGCGCACCGGGTATTCCCGTACGTCGAGGGACACAAGTTCTACTGTGAACATTGGTACACCAACCTGTTCTTCAACAAGATCCGCAGCTTCGGCGCGCTGTTGGCCACGCATGGCTTCTTCGCGGACGCCGAAGACGTATTCCACCTCACGCACTACGAACTGGAGACGGCGATCATCGACCTGATGAACGCGTGGTCGAGCGGTTCCGAACCGCGCGGCCCAGCGTACTGGCCGCCGCTCGTCGCTGAGCGCAAGGCAGCGATCATCGAATGGGCGCGGCACGAGACGCCGCCGGCGCTCGGACCCATCCCGGACGTCATTGACGATCCGGCCATCGTGATGCTGTGGGGGATCACGCGCGAGAGCCTCGACAACTGGCTGTCGGCCGGTTCGGCCACGGACAGCAACGAGGTGCGCGGTTTTGCCGCTTCGTCAGGAGTGGTGGAAGGAATCGCGCGGATCGTGAAGTCGGTCGAAGAAATATCACGCTTGCAGCAAGACGACATTCTCGTCTGCCAGGTCACAAACCCGACCTGGACGCCCATCTTTCAGAAAATTCGCGCCGCCGTGTCCGACATCGGCGGCTCGATGAGCCACGCCGCCATCGTCGCGCGCGAGTATGGGCTGCCGGCCGTGGTCGGTACCGGCAACGCCACCTCGAAAATCAAGGACGGGCAGCGGATTCGCGTCGACGGCGGCCGCGGCATCGTCACCTTGTTGAATTGAATCGGGTATCCAACCCTTGCCTGTGGCGCAGTACATCAGCTGGTTTCCCGACATCGGTCTCCTCGACCGCCCCAAGGTGGGCGGCAAGGGCGGAAGCCTGGGCGAGCTGCACCGCGCGGGCATCCCTGTGCCGCCGGGATTCGTCGTGCGCACCGAGGCGTTCGAGGAGTTTATCGACGCGCTGGAGCGGCACGCGCCAATGCGAGCACGCGTCGAAGGACTCGCAGCGGATGAGTTGGAAGGGATGGGGGCCGTGTCGCGCGAACTGCGTGCGCGCATCGAAGATGCGCCGTTGCCGGTCGATTTGCAGCAGTGCATCCGCGATGCGTATGGACGATTGGGCGAGTTGGGACCCCCGCCGGCCGTCGCGGTTCGATCGTCGGCGACCACGGAGGACTCCGCGGATGCGAGCTTCGCCGGTCTGCAGGACACCTACCTTTGGGTCACGCAAGCGGATTCATTGATCGACAAGATCCGCAGCTGCTGGGCCAGCCTGTACTCGCTCGAGTCGCTGAGTTATCGGCGGCGGCACGGGATTGCGGAATCGACGGTGGCCATGGCGGTCGTGGTGCAAATCATGGTGGACGCGCGTACCGCCGGCGTCATGTTCACGCGCAGTCCGATCAGCGGAGATCGCTCCGTGATCAGTATCGAGGGTGCCTGGGGCTTAGGTTCGGCGCTGGTCAGCGGCGAAGTGACGCCGGACCACTGGGTGGTGGCGAAGATCACTGGTGAAATCTCGGTGCGCGATATCTCGGACAAGGCCATTCGCCATGCCCGGTCGCCGGTGGGCGGTGTCGAGGAGCTGGCGGTGGAGGAGTCCCTGCGCCGCGAACCCTGCCTTTCCGATGCGGAACTGCAGTCCCTGCGTGCCATCGGCAGACAGGTGGAGCGCCACTATGGCCGGCCGCAGGACATCGAGTGGGCCATCGACCGGCACACGCAACAGATCTTGCTGCTGCAGAGCCGGCCCGAGACGGTTTGGTCGAACAAGGATGGCCAAACGGCGGCCGCCCGGGCCACCGATCCGCTGTTGCATGTCATGAACGTCTTCGGGGGACGGCGGTGACCCTGACTGCCGCGGATGTCGCGGAAAT
>DATCDX010000284.1:0-3276 GCA_036510475.1 Steroidobacteraceae bacterium | reverse complement strand
CGGGCGGTAAATGATTCCGCGTCATCAATTCCACCGTCTTGCGCGACAGCAGCCGGACGCCCTCCAGTTCGCCGCCGTTCAGCAACATGCGGCAATACCGCGCATAGTCCGCGGCGCTCGACAACAGTCCGCCGCCGCCGGAGAACCATTTCACCGCTCGCGCAGGGTCATAGGCGATCCTGGCAGGCGCAGATCCCGCGTCCGCGCCCAGATGCGGCTCGGCTAGACGATGAGCCTCGGTGGGGCGGATGGCAAAACCAGTGTCCTTGAGGTCGAGCGGTCCGGTGATGTGTTCGGCAAAGAAGCGGTCCAAACTCGTCTCGGCGACGATTTCCACGACGCGGCCCAGCACATCCGTGGACATACCGTATTCGAATGTCGTGCCCGGTTGGTACGCCAGCGGGATTCTGGCCAATTTCCCCGCCATATCGGCATTGGTCTGATGCGGATCCATGAGGTTCGCTCGGACGTATTCCCGCTGCACCAGCGAATCGCCGAATTGTCCGTAGGTGAAGCCTGCCGTGTGCCGCATGAGGTCCTGCACGGTGATCGGCTGCCGTGCGGCTTCGATAGTCATCCGGCGTTCGCCGCTTGCCGCATCGACGCTTTCAATGCCGACCTGCATATCGTGCAATTCAGGAATGTAGCGCGACACCGGATCCGCGAGCAGTAGTTTGCCGCGTTCCTGCAGCATCAGCGCCGCAGTGACCGTCAGCGGTTTGGTCATTGAAGCAATGCGGAAGATGCTGTCGCGCTGCATCGGCCGCAGTGTCGGCCGGTCGGCGTAGCCGAAGGCTTCGAAGTATGCGGTGTGGCCGTCGCGCACGATCAATGCCACGGCGCCCGGGATGGCGCCGGCGGCGACATCCTCGCGCAGCCGGTCGGTCAGCCGTTGCAGACGGTCGTCGGCGAAGCCTGCCGTGGCCGCCGCCGTTCTTGTCTCACCACCACGCATTGATGTCGTCATACGAGGGATTATGGCCGCGTCCGCGAATGGATTGAAAAAATACTCCGTCAGCGTAGCGCATTATGACGCATCGAGCTTGCTGAGAGCCCCGCTGTATCGGGATAGTGTGTGGAATGAAGCGAACCAGCCCCAGACCCACGAACATCCGAGCGACACCCCAACCGGCGCGCGAGCGACGCGCCCGCTTCGAACGGCGCCGCCGCCTTTGGTGGTCAATCTGCTACGGTAGCTTCAACCCCCGTCGACGCGCGCCCTCCCGGCGTCTCGACGATTCGCACTTTAGCTCGCTCGATTGGTATGACTCGCATTTATTGGCGGCCGCGATCGGCATCGTGTTGCTGAGTGTGGTGGACGCGTTTCTTACGCTGCTGCTGCTGCAAAGCGGCGCCAATGAGGTCAATCCCGTCATGGCGCCGCTGGTTTACCGGAGCGTCGCCGTGTTCGCGTCCCTGAAGATGGCGATGACCAGCGTCAGTGTCGTGACGCTGGTATTTCTCGCGCGCTATCGGTTCATGCGCCTGATACGGGTCGAGGTGGTGTTGTACCTCGTTCTAATCACCTATGCCGGCCTTATCGGCTACGAAGTATCGATGCTGAGGAGCCCGCTCGACCCGGCCCTCTTGTAAATTGCGCAGGTTGCATCACATTCCATATTGTACCGCCTTCGGCTAAACTAGAGGATTGGCCACTGCGCCTATTTTTGATCCCCATCGTCTTGATGTTCTTGAGGTTTTCACCGTCCGAGCGCCATGAGCCAATCACTTGCCGATCAATTCGCCACGACGGCGCTCTCCGGCGGAAATGCCGGTTTCATTGAGGATCTCTACGAACAGTTCTTGAGGGATCCAAACGGGGTCGATTCAACCTGGCGGGAATATTTCAGCCGACTGCAGGGGGGCGCCCACGATGAGGTGGCCCACGGTCCCGTTCGCGAGCGCCTGTTGGCGCGCCTGCAGCGGCGTGCCACGGTGGCTGGGGACGGTACTGCCGGCGCATCATCCGGCGGGGCGAGCGCCAAACAGGGCGCCGTGTCGCGCCTGATTCAGATTTACGCCAATCGCGGTCACTTGGCCGCCAACTTGGATCCATTGGGCCTGCAAAAGCGCGCCAAGCCGTATGTGCTCGATCTCGCCTATTTCGGTCTCGCCGACGCGGACCTTGATACCGAATTCTTCACCGGCAGCCGCAACGACGCCATCGCCGAGCGCGCCAGGCTCAAGGATATTCTCGCCGACCTCAAATTCATTTACACCGATACCATCGGTGCCGAATTTGCGCATGTATCGAACACCGATGAACGCCTGTGGCTGCAGGACAACTTCCAATTGGCGCGTATGCAGCGCCGCTTCAGCGTGGATGAGAAAAAGAACATCCTGTGGCAATTGACCGCTGCGGAAGGGTTGGAACGCTACCTGCACACCAAGTATGTGGGCCAGAAACGCTTCTCGCTCGAGGGCGGCGACAGCCTGATCCCGCTGCTCGATGATCTGGTGCAGCGGGGAGGTAAGGCCGGCATCGAGGAGATGATCATCGGCATGGCGCATCGCGGCCGCCTCAACGTGCTGGTGAATGTGCTCGGCAAGTCTCCCAAGGACCTTTTCAGTGAATTCGAAGGTCAGTACGACCTGGCTAAATTGCGCGGTTCGGGCGACGTCAAATATCACAAGGGATTTTCGTCCGACCTTAAAACCGAATCGGGCAATGTGCACGTCGCGCTGGCGTTCAATCCCTCGCACCTGGAGGTCGTCAACGCGGTGGTCGAGGGTTCGGTGCGGGCGCGGCAGGAGCGACGCGGCGACGCACCGGGCGACAAGGTATTGCCGGTGCAGATTCACGGCGATGCGGCGTTCGCGGGCCAGGGCGTGATCATGGAGACCTTGCAGCTGTCGCAGGCCAGGGGCTTCTATACGGGGGGCTCGGTTCACGTCATCATCAATAATCAGGTGGGTTTTACCACCAGCGATCCGCACGACGCGCGCTCGACTTTGTATTGCTCCGATGTCGCAAAAATGATCGAAGCGCCGATTTTCCATGTCAATGCCGACGATCCCGAGGCGGTGTGTTTCGTCACGCGCCTTGCGCTCGATTATCGGATGAAGTTCCATAAAGACGTGCTGATCGACCTGGTGTGCTATCGCCGGCACGGTCATAACGAGGCTGACGAGCCGGCTGCGACTCAGCCGCTAATGTACCAAGTCATCCGCAAGAAGCCGACGGCGCGCCAGCTGTACGCGGACCAGCTTACGGCCGCAGGCGTACTCACCGCGGCGGAAGCCGCGGCGCTGCCGGAGCAGTACCGCAACGGCTTG
>DATCDX010000283.1:0-7932 GCA_036510475.1 Steroidobacteraceae bacterium | reverse complement strand
GCAAGCGGTCGCCCGCCGCTATCTCGATCCGATTTTCTCCGCTGACGACGCGCCGGATACCCTGGTGCTGGGATGCACCCATTTCCCGGTGCTGGTCTCCGCCATACGCGAGGTGTTGCCGACCCAGGTGCGCATCGTCGACTCCGCGGCGACGACGGCGGCCGCGGTACTGCGCGAACTCGCACCGATGGCGAACGACGCCGCTCGTTGCGCCGGGCGAGGCCGTGTGACCTGGCTTGCCACCGACGGCGCGGCGCGCTTCGCGCGCGTGGGGAGCACGTTTCTCGGCGAGACGGTGCACGCCGATGCGGTTGAAATCGTCGATCTTTAAGAGCGGGGCAGAGACAGCCCGTAGGGCAGTCGTAGCTCAACGGCAGCGACCGCGTCGGGTACGGATTCGCTGTCAGCAGGCGCGCCAGGACTCGCGGCCGCGCCCGCGCCCGAACTCGCCTCTAAGCTGAGCACCGCCAGCGCCTCGTAGCAGCCGTCGCTGGTTTGGACCACCTCGGTCAGACGACCCGTGCGCCCGTCCGCCAAGTGCAGTGCTTGACCTCGGCTCCATTGCCCCTGCGGCAGCCGCAAGCGAAACAGGCGGCGTTTGATGCGGCCTAGATGCTGAGTGCGCGCGATGATTTCCTGGCCGGTGTAGCAACCTTTGGTGAAGCTGATGCCGTCCAGGAGATCGAGGTTCAGCATCTGGGCGACGAAAGTTTCGCTGGTGGCTAGATATATCTGCGGAAGGCCGGCGCGCACGTCCGCCAGCCGCCAATCGTGTTCAATTTGTTCGGCATGCTCATGCTCCGTGTCGCCGGCGGCAAGCGCCCTGTCGCCTGCGGCATCTCCGCCATCGCGGGTGAGTCGATGCGCCGCCAGGTCTTTTACAGCGCCCACCACCCAATTGCGCTGCACGTCGCCGTTCACGGCAGCGACGCCGATGCCATCCGTTTCCACATAGCGTTGAGGGGCTTGCGGAACCGCTATTCCGGCGTCTAGAAGTGCGCGTGCGCCATGCTGCCCAGCCACGCACAGCGACTCGCCGACGTCTTCCAATTGCACTTTGGCGCGAAGCACGAATTTGCGCAGCCGCTCCAAGGTCGGTAAAACCAGTTCGCGCGGCAGCAGCGCGATGACGCCGCTGGAATGCGGCAAAAGATGCAATATCGCCAGCACGCGGCCTTGGGGACTGGAATACGCGGCCAACAAGGGCTGGCCCTCCGCTAAGCGGCGCGTATCGTTGGACACTTGCCCCTGCAAAAAACTCAAAGCGTCGGATCCGGTGAAGCGCAATGCGCCGAAATGCGGTAAACGACCCGATTGAAGCTCTGCGACGGTGATCATCGCGGTATGAAATGGGGACTTGAATCCGGCTGTCAACCCCTGGCGATGAGGCAGTTCGCGTAATTCAGGTGTCGGAGCATAGTTATCCACTGCTGTTTTCTGGCAAACTTTGATCTGAGATGCCGAATTTCGAAGATCAGGTCCAAAAACCATCGCCCCCGACGCCCTTACCGGCAGATCAGCTCCGTACCGCGGACCCGTTGCTACAGCCGCTCGAAGTCGGCGGCCGCGACGGACCGGAACCCACGCGTTTTGGCGATTGGGAACTGCGCGGCCGCTGCATCGATTTTTAAAGGAACGATTATGACCGCACCGAGCCGGCCGACGTCACCCCATTGGCAAATCTATCGGTGGCAGATCGGCAGTAGCACGTCGATTTTGCATCGTGTGACCGGCGTGGCGTTGGCGGTGGGCCTCGTCGCCTTGAGTTTCTGGTTCGTGTCGCTGGCCGGCGGTGAGCAGAGCTATGCGGTAGCGTCGAAGCTGTTCGCCGGTCCCATCGGGCTTGTGGTACTGATCGGTTGGACCTTCGCGTTCTCATTTCACCTGCTGAACGGCGTGCGACATTTGTTCTTCGACTCGGGCCGTGGCTTCGAGCGCAAGGCGCGTCATGCCGGTGGCTGGATTGCGCTGCTGGGCGCGCTCGCTTTGACTCTGGGCGTGTGGGTGTGGCTATGGCATTGAGTAACGCATCATGAGTTTGCGCAGTCCGCTGGGCAGGGTGTTGGGACTGGGTTCGGCCAAAGACGGCACCGCGCATTGGTGGGCGCAGCGCGTCAGTGCCGTTGCCCTGATCCCGCTGACGCTATGGTTCCTGTTGACGTTGCTGGCATTGCCGGACTTGGGCTACGCGACGGTGAGGACGTGGTTGGCGCTGCCGATCAACGGGTTTTTGGCTGTGTTGTTGGTCGCCGTACTGACGTATCACGCCTACCTCGGAACCACCGTGGTGATCGAGGACTACGTTGCCGCGGCCGGCACCAGGATCGTTGCTCTGATGCTGCTGCGCTTCCTGTACGTGCTGGCCGGCGGGGCGGCCATTTTTGCGATTTTGCGCGTCGCGTTCGGACCTTAGAAGTTATGAGCGAATATAAACTGATCGACCATACCTACGACGTGGTCGTCGTCGGCGCCGGCGGTGCGGGTCTGCGCGCCACCTTCGGCTTGGCCGAGGCCGGTCTGTCCACCGCCTGTTTGAGCAAGGTGTTTCCCACGCGCAGTCATACGGTCGCAGCACAAGGCGGCATCTCGGCGGCGCTCGGCAACATGGGCACCGACGACTGGCGATGGCATATGTATGACACCGTCAAGGGCTCGGACTGGCTCGGCGACCAGGACGCCATCGAGTTCATGTGCAAAGAGGCTCCGGCCGCGGTCATTGAACTCGAACACTACGGCGTGCCGTTTTCGCGCACGGAAGATGGCCGCATTTATCAGCGGCCGTTCGGCGGCATGACCACGCACTTCGGCAAAGGCATCGCGCAACGTACCTGTGCGGCGGCCGATCGCACCGGCCATGCCATGCTGCATACCCTCTATCAACAGTCGCTGAAGCACGAAGCCAGTTTCTTCATCGAGTATTTCGCCTTAGACCTCATCATGGAAAATGGCGAGTGTCGCGGCGTGATCGCGCTCGACATGTCCGACGGTACCTTGCATCGATTTCGCGCGCACAAGGTCATCCTGGCGACCGGCGGTTATGGCCGCGCCTGGTTTTCCTGCACCTCCGCGCACACCTGCACCGGCGATGGCGGCGGCATGGTGCTGCGGGCCGGTCTGCCGTTGCAAGACATGGAATTCGTGCAATTCCATCCTACCGGCATTTATGGCGCCGGCTGTTTGATTACCGAAGGTTCGCGCGGCGAGGGCGGCTATCTGACGAATTCGGCGGGCGAGCGCTTCATGGAGCGGTACGCGCCGAATGCCAAGGACTTGGCTTCCCGCGATGTCGTCAGCCGCTCGATGACCATTGAAATTCGTGAGGGCCGCGGCGTCGGCAAGCTCAAGGACCACATTCATCTGCATCTGGAACACTTGGGACCCGCGGTCATCAAGGAGCGGCTGCCCGGCATCGCCGAGACCGCCCGAATATTTGCGGGAGTGGACGTCAACAAGGAACCCATCCCCGTGCTGCCCACCGTCCACTACAACATGGGCGGCATTCCCTGCAACGTCCATGGCGAAGTGGTGACGCGGCCGGATGGCGCGGCCGGTGCCGCTAGTGCGACCGGCGGCGAGCGGATCGTGCCGGGGCTCATGGCCGTGGGTGAAGCGGCCTGCGTATCGGTGCACGGCGCCAACCGCTTGGGCTCCCATTCGCTGCTGGATTTGGTGGTGTTCGGCCGGGAGGCGGCCCGCCACTGCGCGCGCACGATGAAGGCGGGCGCGCCGCACCGTGAATTCAAGGCGGATGCCGCTGAACGCGCGATCACCCGGTTGGACCGCTTTCGCTATGCCAAGGGCTCGCGGCGCACAGCCGACGTGCGCTTGGACATGCAGCGCATCATGCAGAGCGACGCCGCGGTATTTCGCACCGGCGAATCGTTGAGCGACGGCAAGCGCCGGCTGGGCGAGGTGTTCGACTCGTTCGGCGACGTGCAGGTCACGGATCGATCGCTGGTGTGGAATACCGATCTGATCGAGACCCTGGAACTCGATAATTTATTGGGACAGGCCGTCGCCACCATGCATTCGGCGGAGAATCGCAAGGAAAGCCGCGGCGCGCAAGCGCGGGAAGATTTTCCGAATCGCGACGACCAACAATGGATGAAGCACACGCTGTGCTGGGTGGATGCCAAAGGCGCCACCCGCTTCGACTATCGGGCGGTTCACTTGAATACTTTGACCGACGACGTCGAATCGATACCACCCAAGACAAGGACTTATTGAGGAGCAGTTGATGGCAGAGTTCTCGCTTCCCGCCAATTCCAAGATCCGCAAGGACGGACGGGTGTTCAAGGCGCCGGCCGGCGCGAACAACGTACGCGTCTTCAAGATCTACCGTTTCGATCCGGATTTGGGGGAGAATCCGCGCCTTGACAGCTACGAGCTGGACATGGATAGCTGTGGTCCGATGGTGTTGGATGCCCTGATCAAGATCAAGAATGAGATCGACTCCACGCTGACCTTCCGCCGCTCCTGCCGGGAGGGAATCTGCGGCTCGTGCGCCATGAACATCGACGGCAGAAACGGCCTGGCCTGCATCAGCGCCTGCGCCGATGTCAAACACGACATCAAGCTTTATCCGCTGCCGCACCTGCCGGTGGTCAAGGATTTGGTCCCCGATCTGACCAACTTCTACGCCCAGTACGCGTCGATCAAGCCCTGGCTGCAAACCCGCACGCCGGCCTCGCCCGACAGCGAGCGGCTGCAGTCCAAGGAAGACCAGGAGAAGGTGGACCGGCCTTCCGCATGCATCCTATGCGCCTGCTGTTCCACCAGCTGTCCCAGCTACTGGTGGAATAGCGAGCGCTACTTGGGGCCGGCGGCACTGCTGGCGGCTTACCGCTGGATCGTCGACAGCCGCGATGAGGCGACCGGCGAGCGCCTGGATTATCTCGAGGATCCGTTCCGCCTGTACCGCTGCCATACCATCATGAATTGCACCGAAGCTTGCCCCAAGGATCTGAATCCAGCCAAGGCGATCGCGGAAATCAAGCAAATGATGGAGCATCGTCGGCATTGACGTCCGCATCGCCCACTACCAAGGCAGCACCGGCGCCAACGAGCCCACAGGAACTCGGGAAACTGCGCTGGCGCTGCCGCCGCGGCATGAAGGAGCTCGATGTGCTATTGGCGCGCTACATGGATGAACGGTTTTGCGGTGCATCGGACGCGGAGCAGGCGGCCTTCCAGCACTTGCTGGAAACCCAGGATACGGTGCTTTATGGCTATTGCATGGGCCAGGTGCGGCCCCCGGCCCACCTCGCCGCCCTGATCGAGCGGATTACGACAAACTCATCCGTCGATCGATAATGGGGTGCCGCGCCGCTGTTAGAATCGGCTCTGTGCGCAAAGTCACGTTTACAGTCGGCCCCGCGCGGGATTTGTCGAACTTTTCTCGAACCGGTCTGTCTATCGCGACAGGCTGGGTTGTTAACTCGCCGGTTTGGGATCATCCATGAGTGTCGAGGATAGTGATCTCAAGCTGGTCGAGCGAGTCCAGCGCGGCGAGCGCGCGGCGTTCGATTTATTGGTCCTGCGATACCAGCACAAGGTGCTGAAGCTGATCATGCGTTACGTGCACGATGCAACCGAGGCTGAGGACATTGCACAGGAGGCCTTCGTCAAGGCTTTCCGTGCGCTGCAATCGTTTCGAGGCGACAGCGCGTTCTACACCTGGTTGTACAGGATCGCGATCAACACCGCCAAGAACGCCCTGGTCGCCACCAAGCGGCGGCCCATGGACTATGACCTCGACCTGCAGGATCCCGAACAATACGATTTGCATGCGCGGCTGGCCGAGTCCGAGACTCCGGAAGGTTTGCTGCTCACCGAGGAGATTCGCGACACCGTGAATCGCGCGATCGAGAATTTGCCGGAGGATTTGCGCACGGCGATCGTGCTGCGCGAACTGGAAGGATTGAGTTACGAGGACATCGCACAGACCATGGACTGTCCGGTCGGCACCGTAAGATCGCGAATCTTCCGGGCGCGAGAGGCGATCGACAAGAAGTTGCGGCCTATTTTTGACGGGGGCCTTGGCCGGCCTGAGGACACATGAGCGAACAAATTCGTGAACAAGTTTCGGCGTTTCTCGACGGAGAATTGCCGAACTCAGAGACCGAGCTCTTGTTGAAGCGACTCACCCGCGATGGCGAGCTGCGCGAAAGCTTCGGACGGTACGCCCTGATCGGCGAGGCGCTGCGCGGGCCGAGCCGTGCCTATTTGACCCGGGGCTTCGCCGGCCGGGTGAATCACGCCATCGACGGCGAGCCGGTTCCGGCCAATGGCCATGGCGTGCAGGCCAAGCCGCCGCGCTGGTGGCGGCCGTTGGCGGGAGCGGCGGTGGCCGCCGGTGTGGCCGCCGTTGCGGTGGTCGCCCTGCAACAGCGGGCGGTGGCCCCCGGTTTGCCGATGACTCTGGCGATCACGGCGCAGAACGTGGTGAGCCCCATGCAGAAGGTGGCGGTCGGGCAGAACCACGAGGCTCTTTCTTATACGGTCCCGGCCTCCATGCCTGAGTCGCCGACCGCGTTGCCGCCGGCTCGCTTGACTAATTACGTGTTCGCGCACAGTAAGTACTCGTTCGGGCTCGGTCAGCGCGGTGTGCTGGCGGACTTGCTGATCGAGGACGATGCACCGACCCCTGCGATCAACGTTCCCGTTGCGCAACCCCCTCCTGCAACGCAGGCTGCGCACATTGCGCCATGACGAGGTTGCTGCGTCGTGGCACTCCTTGGTTGATTTCTTGCGCCGTGATCGGCGCAGTGCTGAGTGCTCTGCCGCAGAACTCGTTCGGCGCGGATGATCCGCGCGCGTGGCTCGAGAGAATGAATCACGCGTTGGCGACCCGCAATTACGACGGCACGTTCTTTCATTTGAGTGAGGGTAAGGTCGAGACCATGCGCATCGTGCACCGGGTGCGGGCCGGGCGCGTGACCGAAAGGTTGCAGTCGCTCGACGGCTCGGGCCGCGAGTTCGTGCGCAATAACGATGAATTGACCTGTTATTTGCCCGATCAACACACGATACTGGTCGAGCCGCGACAGGATCACGGCCCATTTTTGGGGTCGTTGCCGCAGTTCGGCTCGGACACGAACGAGTTCTATCGTCTCGAATCATTGCCCTCGACGCGGGTTCTTGGCCGGGCGGCTCGCGTGATTTCCGTCGATCCGAAAGATCAATTCAGGTTCGGCTACCGTCTGTGGCTCGATGAGAAGACCGCGATGCCGCTCAAGACGCAGCTCTGCGACTCGCGTGGCCAGGTTATAGAACAGATTCTGTTCGCGCGCCTGGAGATGCCGGAGAGCATTCCGGACAGCGATCTGGCGCCTGCGGCTAGTACCGAAGGCATGCGGTGGGTGCGCCAGGGGCCTTCGCACAATGCCGCGCCCGCGGCACTCGCGGCCTACCGCGCCAGTGAATTGCCGCCGGGGTTTCACCTGACGGTGACCGGTTCACAGACTCTCGGTGGAGGGACCGTGCCCGCCAGCCACCTGGTGTATTCGGACGGCCTGGCGACTGTGTCCGTGTTCGTCGAGGCGCGCCCTGACACGGGACCCGGCGGCGCAACGGCGTCCGCCGTGGACGCCACCCCCGGCGCGGCGTCTGGGCCCGGCGCAGCATCCGCGTCGGCTGCGGCTACCCCCGGTGCGGCCGCGCCCGGCGCCCACACCGATGCGCCGATGCAGGGCCTTGCGCGGGTGGGCTCAGGATTCGCTTTCTCCACCGTGGTGCAGGGCCATCAAGTGACCGCGGTCGGCGAGGTTCCCGCGCAGACCGTGGAGTTCATCGCTCACTCGGTAAAATCCTATGGCGGCGGCGAGCTTCCGCACCACTGACCGATGCGCTTCCTGCTGTACTCACGCCCGGGGTGCGCCCTGTGCGAGGAAATGCTGGCTGAACTCGCCGCCATGCCGGCGGCAGGCGCCA
>DATCDX010000282.1:0-3976 GCA_036510475.1 Steroidobacteraceae bacterium | reverse complement strand
TCCGCGATCACCGCGCGGTCCCATCGGGTTCTGTCTTGATCCTCCAGTAGAATCAGATCGCCGGCCGCATCGATGCGGCCCGCAAAGCGTGCGTGGTGAAGCAGCATCAATGCCAAGAGTCCTTGGGCTTCGGAGTCTTCGAGCAGTGCGACCACCAATCGTCCCAATCGGAGGGCTTCTACACACAGATCCTCGCGGATCATCGTCGGGCCAGCGGTCGCGAGGTAGCCCTCATTAAATATCAAGAAGATCACTTGCAAAATGCTGTCAAGCCGGCGAGGAAGCTCTATTTGCGCCGGAACCTCATAGGCGATCGCGTCGTTGCGAATCTGTGAGTTTCCGGCAAGCGTGCATGACGAGCAGTGCGGCGGGTTGCTAAAGTTTCTCCCACACCCAGGCTGGGTGAAGGGAGCAAGGCATGGCGAGAGCGACGGTAGAGATCAAGACGCAGCCGCGAGAATTATCCCGGATGCGTGAGCGGTTGGATGAATGGCGCAAGGCGAATGCGCGCGGGGTCGCGTTTCCCGAGAAGCTGTGGGCATCGGCGGGACGGCTGGCGCGGCGGCACGGGGTGTTCCGAAGCGCCCGTGCACTGGGTTTGGAATACAACAAGCTCAAGCGTGCCAGCGGCGGGGCTGTCGCGCGGAGCGGCGGCGCAGCGAAGAGGCCGGCGGTACCGAAGGCGGTGAAGTTCATCGAGTTGACCGGCGCGCTGGCGGTGACTGCGAGCGGGTGCCGACTGTCGCTGCAAAACTTAAGCGGACAGAGGCTGCAACTGGAGATGGAGCCGAACGCGGCGACCGAGATGGTGCTGCGGTTGTGCCGGTCGGGCTGGGGTGCCTCGTGATCCAGCTCACGGCGCAGATGCGCATCCTGGTGGCGGTGATGAGCATCGACTTTCGCGCCGGCATCGACGGGTTGGCGCGGGTGTGCCGAGCGCAGCTGAACGCCGATCCGTTCTCGGGTTGGCTGTTCGTCTTCTGCAATCGTCGGCGCACCGCCGTCAAGATTTTGACCTACGACGGCCAAGGCTTCTGGGTGTGCCACAAGCGTTTGTCGCAAGGGCGTTTTCCGTATTGGCCGACGGACGGACCGATCCAGGAGCTGCAAGCGCATCAGCTGCAGGTGTTGCTGATGGGCGGTGATCCGCACCGGGCCCGGGGTGTTGCGGCGTGGCGGCCACTGCCGCGGGTGACCTGATCGAGGCGCACGGCTTGCGTTCCATCGATCGGGGTGATACGTTGCTCACCCATGGAAACGCTGCTGCGCTACCGCGGTCGTGCCGTGACGCGGGACGACGTGCATCAGATCCGCGAACTGGTCGCGGCCCACCCGCAGCAGAGCCGGCGGGCGCTGTCGGAGACGCTCTGTAGCGCCTGGGACTGGCGCCAAGCGAACGGCGCGTCGCGCGCGATGGTGTGCCGCGGCTTGATGCTGACGCTGTGGCGCGCCGGGCATATCGAGCTGCCGGCGGTACGCCGGCGGCCCCCGAATCCCTTCAGCGTTCGGGCGCGACCGGCACCGGTGACGATGGACAGCACGGCGCTGCGGGTATCATTACGCGAGTTGGGGCCGTTGACGTTCCTCCAGGTGCGTCGCACGCCGGCGGAGTCCCTCTTCAACAGCCTGATGCAGGCGCATCATTATCTCGGCTACGCGCAGCCCGTCGGCGAGCACCTGAAGTTCATGGTATACGCCGGCGCCCGGCCCGTGGCGCTGTTCGCGTGGAGCTCGGCGCCGCGGCATCTCGGGCCTCGCGATCGGTTCCTCGGCTGGTCGCCCGAGGCGCGGCGCCAGAACATTGCCGGCATCGCCTACAACACCCGGTATCTGATTTTACCCTGGGTTGAGGTCGAGCACCTGGCCTCGCACCTGCTCGGACGCATGACCCGCGCGCTGTCGCAGGAGTGGCAGAAGGTGTACGGCCACCCCGTGTATTTTGCCGAGACGTTCATCGACCGCACCCGCTATCGCGGCACCTGCTACCGGGCGGCGAACTGGCGGTATCTTGGGGCTACCCAGGGTCGCGGCAAAGACGATCGGACCCACCAGCCGAACCGCACTCTCAAGGATATCCTCGGTTTGCCGCTGTGCGCGGATTATCGCGAACGCTTGGGGCGCGCGCCATGAGTGATCACAAAAAGCGGCGACCGCCGCCCTCGTTACTGCAACGCATCGATGTGCGGCAGGAGGAAATCGCCGCCATCCTCGAACGCACCCGTGCGGTCTTGAGTGAGGCCGAACACGCGACCTTGAGCAGCATCGTCGACACCGTGGCGTTGGTGCAGGCGGAGTTGCAAGGCAAGGATGCCTCGCTTGAGCGGTTGCGCCGGATGATCTTCGGGGCAATCACCGAGTCCACCCGCAACGTACTCGGGGAGAAGCGCGGCGAGCCGACTCCCGCGATCTCGACGGACGAAGCGCCCGCCCCACGGCCGAAGCTGCCCGGTCATGGGCGCAATGCCGCCGCCGCGTACACCGGCGCAGAGCAGGTCGCGGTGGCGCACCCCGATCTGCACGGCGGTGAAGCCTGTCCCGGCTGCACGAGTGGCAAGCTGTATCCGCAGAGCGAGCCGGCGAAGTTGGTGCGCATCACCGGCATAGCGCCGTTGAGCGCCACGGTCTACGCCTGCGACCGGCTGCGGTGTAACTTATGCGGTGAGGTGTATACCGCCCCGGCGCCCGAGGGCGTTGGCACAGAAAAATACGATGCGACCGCGACCAGCATGGTCGGCCTGCTGAAATATGGGGCCGGGTTGCCGTTCAACCGCATCGAGAAACTGCAGGACGGCATGGGCATCCCGCTCCCCGCAGCAACGCAATGGGATCTGGTGCAGGCGGCGGCAAAAGCCTTGACTCCAGCCCACGAGGAACTGCTCAATCAGGCGGCTCAGGCCACCGTGCTCTACAACGACGACACCACCATGAAGGTGCTGCAGTTGACCAAGACGCAGCGCGCCGCGGCGTTAGCTTCCGATATCAAGGGGGAGCGCACCGGCATCTTCACCTCCGGCATCGTCGCGACCCACACCGGACTGCAAGTCGCGCTGTTCTTCACCGGTGTGCGCCATGCCGGGGAGAATCTTGCCGCCGTGCTGGCACGCCGTTCGGCGGATCTGCCCGCTCCGATCCAAATGTGCGACGGCCTCTCACGCAACGTCCCGAGCGAGTTCGACACGGTACTCGCTTCATGCCTGGCCCATGCCCGCCGCAAGCACGTGGAACTGGCCGAGAGCTTTCCCAACGAAGTCCGCTTCGTCCTCGAGACGCTGCGCGAGGTGTACATCACCGATGCCCGCGCCCGTGACCGGGGTCTCGACCCCGCGCAGCGCCTGCAACTGCACCAAGATGAAAGTGAGGCGCGCATGGCCGCGCTCGAACACTGGATGCAGGCACAATTTACCGAGCGCAAGATCGAGCCGAACTCCACGCTCGGCGCCGCCATCCTCTATATGCAAAAACGCTGGTCGGAACTGACTCTGTTCCTACGCGTGGCGGGCGCGCCCCTGGACAACAATGCGTGCGAGCGGGCCTTGAAGAAGGCCATCCTGCATCGGAAAAATGCCTTGTTCTATCGAACCCTCGCCGGCGCCCACGTCGGTGATGTGTTCATGAGCCTGATCCACACCGCCGAACTGAATCACGTCGCCCCGTTCGACTATCTCGTCGCTCTGCAGCGTCATGCCGCAGAACTCGTCGCGAACCCCGCGGCCTGGATGCCCTGGAACTATCAGACAACCTCGGCAGAAAAATCCGACGGTCCCGACCCGCCCGACTAGCTGTTACGCGCGAACCCCAGCCACGTCAAGCACCCTTACCGGAGGGACACGTATGGGAGAAGCTCTAGCCATGAACGTTACTGAGATGAAAATGATCAAGTCATTGAATCATCGGCAAATATCTGGAACGTGTACAAAGCGGGGACTGGCTTTGTTCGCTCCATGCCGCCCGTGCATGGACGCGGCATGAGAAATCA
>DATCDX010000281.1:0-3246 GCA_036510475.1 Steroidobacteraceae bacterium | reverse complement strand
ATCAGCGTCACCGGCGCAGCTCCTCGCGCACGGCGCGCACGATATCCGCGCTTCCCGGCAGCAGTGCACGCTCGAGTTCCGGCGCGAAGGGAATCGGTGCAAAGGGGCAGCCCACGCGCTGCACCGGACCATCGAGTTCGTCGAACAGTTCCGAACCGATGCGCGCGGCAATTTCTGCGCCCAAGCCGCCGTTACGCACCGCCTCATGGGCAACCAGCGCACGATGGGTCTTCGCGACGGAGGCTGCGATCGTTGGCATATCGAGCGGCAACAGGGTGCGCAAGTCGATGACTTCCGCCGAGATGCCGGCGTCTGCCAGGACCTGCGCCGCCTCCAACGCCGTATGCACCATCGCCGAATAGGCGATCAGCGTGACATCCGTACCCGGCCTTGCGATCCGCGCCCGGCCGATGGGCGGCAATTCGGCGTCCTCCGGCAACTCCTCCTTCATCGTGTACAAACGCTTGTGCTCGATGAAAAGTACCGGCTCGCCAAGCCGGATTGAACTCTTCAAAAGGCCATACGCCTCGGCCGGCGTCGACGGTGCAACCACGATGAGCCCTGGGACATGGATGAACCAGGCCTCGAGGCTCTGCGAGTGTTGCGCGGCGGCTCCGCCCGCGGCGCCCGCCTGGGTGCGCACCACCAGCGGCACCGCGAGCTGGCCGCCCGACATGTAGCGGTACTTTGCGGTCTGGTTCACCAGGCAGTCCATCGACAGGGTGGCAAAATCCATGAACATGATTTCAAGCACGGGCTTGAGGCCGCACAGCGCGGCGCCGGTGGCAAGCCCGGTGATCGCCGCTTCGCTGATGGGTGTGTTGCGCACGCGCGCGGTCCCATGTTTTTGCGCCAGGCCCTTGGTGACGCCGAACGCGCCGCCCGCGGCGACATCTTCGCCCAGGAGATGCACCGCAGGATCGCGCGCCAATTCTTCGTCGAGCGCGCGGCGCAGGATTTCAATGAACGTGTACTGCATGGAACGTCAGCCCGGAATCGCGGCCAGCGTCGGCGCGCGGTACACGTAATCCATCACCGTTGTGGGGTCGGGGCGCGGCGCGGCCCGCGCCCGCTCGACGGCCTGCTGCACGTCGTTTTTGCTCAGCTCAGCGATGGCATCAAGTTCTTCGGCTTCGACCCCGCGCGCGACGAGAACGCGTTTCAATCGCTCGATGGGACACTTCTCACGAATCTCCGCAAGCTCCTCTTTGGACCGGTACTGCTGCGAATCGCCGACGTAGTGTCCCGCCATGCGAAAAGTCATGCACTCCAGGAGGTAAGGACCCGCGCCGTGGCGCACCGCCTCGATCGCCTCATGGGCGGCCGCCCATACCGTCGGCAGATCATTGCCGTCAATGGTTTTCGTGGCTATATCATAGGGTGCCGCGAAACTGCTCACGTACTTGACGTTGGAATGTTCCTCGCGGCTGGTAAATTCGGCCACGCCATTGTTCTCGCACACGAACAACACCGGCAGGCGCCACAGCGCGGCGAGATTCAGCGTTTCGTGAAACGCGCCGGCTCCCGTCGCACCATCGCCGAAAAATACCACGCTGATGTTTTTCTTGCCCTGTGCTTGCGCCGCCCATGCAGCGCCAGCGGCAAGCGCCAGATTTCCCGCCACGACACCGGTCGCGCCCAGCACGCCGTTAGCGGCGTCGACCAGGTGCATCGAACCGCCACGGCCACCGCACAGGCCGGTCTGCCGGCCCAGGATTTCGGCGAAAGTCGCTTGCATATCGCTGCCCTTGGCAAGCACATGGCCGTGTCCACGATGACTGGTGAACAGCACGTCCTCTCGTTCGAGCTGCGTACAGACTCCAACCGCCACAGCTTCCTGCCCGGTGGACAGGTGCGGGAATCCAGGGATCTCACCTGCGGCTGCGAGCCGCTGTACGTGGCCTTCGAACAGACGTATGCGCCACAGCGCACCGTACATTTGTTTCCAGTCCGCGAGCGTGGGTTCGGTCACGTGGCTCCCTTAGATCCTGGCCTGCCGCGCCGCGTCCACCACCCGTCGAGTCTTGGCAAATGCCTCGGTTGCCGCCGTCTTGAGATCCCACTTGCGGATGTATTCGTTCAGCACCTCGACGCCTATGGGGCCGTCATAACCGACCGACCAAATCGCCTGCAGAAACGCCGCAATGTCGAACTCGCCATCGCCGGGCAGCAAGCGTTTATTGACCACGGAATCTTGGAATTGTTTTGGCATCGCGAGCGTGCCGTCATTGATCTCGGCCCCAATCAAGTCGCCGGCGTTGAGTTTGCGCCCGATCTCCCCGGAGTCGATGCCGATGCGCTGCAAGTGCAGAATATCGAGCATGACGCCGCCATTGACTGCGCCCGATCCGCGCGTGATCTTCAACACCTGATCGAGCGACGGCACGCGCGAGAATTGTGCCGGCAGCATTTCAAACAGGATGTTGGTGCCGCGCTCCGCAGCCTGACGGCACAGCGATGCAAAGGCCTCCGTCATCCGGGCAACGTCGGCGCAGTCATTGCCGAAATCCGCAATCTTGATATGCCGGGCGCGCAATACTTCGGCTGCCTCCAACAGCAGCGCACGGGTTTCATCCGACGCGGCCTTGCGCGCATCGGTGCAATACCAGTCCAGCAGCCACTCGACCTCGATATTGACGATGCCATTCGCGTCCAGGATGTGCTTCATATCCTGGAAGCTGTACTTCTTGCGAATCTCGGTAATATCCGCATGCCAGAAACCCATGCCGGTGAATCCGGCGCCGGCCGCAATCTCCACGCGGATCCGAAAGTCATGCAGGCAGCGTTGATCGCCGAGCGGGTCCGCGCCGACCGCGAGGGTCCAAAAGGAGCCGAGAAGTTCAACTGGCTTGGTCATGGTGTCGTTCGCATTGGAAAGTGGCCCGCATGATACATTCGCAACGACCTCGCACGTAAACAGGCAGAGAAGCAAGTATCCTCTGTCAGCGCGGGGATTTACCCCCGCCAGCACCGCGGGGGTTCCCCGTGGCCGTTGGTGTCAGTGACGGATGGTGCACAGTGCGCCGCCGTCCACTGACCAGGCCGCGCCATTGACGAAGCTCGCCGCGGACGACAGCAAAAACGCCACCGCCTCACCTACCTCGCGCGGCTGGCCAATGCGCTCCTGCGGCGCGATCTTGCCGAGAGTGCGCTTGCCGAGTTCGACATCGCCGTTGAACAAGGTCTTGATCATGGCTTCCAGCAGCGGCGTTTCAATGACACCCGGCATCACCGCGTTCACACGCA
>DATCDX010000280.1:0-12144 GCA_036510475.1 Steroidobacteraceae bacterium | reverse complement strand
GGGTACCGAGTCGAGCTCAAGGCGCGGGAGTTCGCGGCGGGCGGCCCGAACGTGGCGGCCGGCCCGTACGCGGCGCTCGGCGAATGGCTGGAACGGAACGCGGCGCGCTTTGGATTTTTTCGCCCCTTTCGCGGCGTGCTTTCCGGCGTGCAGCCCGAGCCCTGGCATTACAGTTTCGCGCCGATCGCGGAAAATGCCCGCTGCCGGCTGACTCCGGCCCTGTTGAGCGCGGCAATCGACGCGGCGCCGCTGCTGGGTAAGGATGAGGTGCTGGCACGCATCGATGAACTGCATGCCCGCTATGTCGAGAAGATCGACCGGCCTTAGCCGCGATTATTCACGAATACTTCGGGGCGTCGAGCTAGGCCCAGAGGGCCTTTAAGTGCCCCAGCATCAGGCCGCGAACCTGACCCAACTGTGTGTCTTCCGAGGTAAACAACGGCGGATTTCGCCGCAACATCGGCCAGCGTTCCGTGCGCAACACCCGGCTCAGGTAGCGCAGATTGCGATCGATAGCCTCCAGATAGGGATTCTTGCCGCCGAACAGCGGCTCGAGGTAGCGATAGGCGCATTCAAATTCACCCTCCAGGCGCTGCACGCGTGTCTCACGCACGAACTCCGGAGTGTGCCGCAGTAAATCCAGACCGGAGCTATAGCGAACCCGCAACGCGCCGTCGGCACCGGTGGCGGCGGCTATGCCGCCGAGTACGAATTCCGGATACAGCCGATCGCGGCATTTCTCCAGGTAGCATCGATCCGCCATCTGCGCGATTAAATCCGCGGTGCCGAGCAGGTGACCGAGCTTGCGGTCGCGGGCATCGGCGAGTTGTATCTGGTCGAGCGCGATTTCATAGCCCGTGAAATGCACGATGCGCGTCGAAATCGGAACCCAGCTTTCCATGCCGATGCCCGGCAGGAAGCGCGCCAGAAAACGCGCGCTGCGGGTCACGTGGTAAAGCGTGAACTCGGCGCCGTTACGATGCTCGCGGTCTTCGAACTCGCGGATGTAACCCGCATCGTGAAACAGCGAAGTGACCAGCGCCATCACCGCCCGCTCCGCGCCGACGCGCAGGTGAGGCTCGACGTTGCGCTCGTACCCCACCAGCAGGCGGGCCATCGCCAGAGTCATATCGAGCGAATGTTGGCGGTCATGATAGACCGTGTCGACGCCGTGGTAGCCCGGCATGCGGCCCGTGAAGAGCTTGTCGAAATCGTCAAACGCAACCGCGAGCCTATCGAAGCTTTCGCCCGGCCACGCGGCGATGAATAGTTCGCGCACCGCCGCCGTCACCGCCGCGGTGGAACTGACTTGAACGGAATTCGTAACGTCGTAATCGTTACGTCGAAGGTCGTACATCCGACGAAGTCTAAGCTCTTGGCATCGGGCGCGCCACGTACCTGGTTCTCCTTTAGCGCGCGGAGCATCGCAATAAGTCAATAGACCTTGATGCCGCCGAACTTATGTTTGATGCGGCGAGCGAGCACCGCATACCCCAGCCAAAAACCACAGGCTAATGCGATCGCCACGGCTAGGAACGCCTCCCACGGCCCCAGCGAGGCGGCCGCTGCCCCTGAGGCGTGAGCGCCCGGTACCGTTGCCGGCGTCGACGTCGGTGTTACCGCGGCGTCGAGTTCGGATTGTTTGGCCTTGAGCTCGTCCTGCAGTTGTTTCACCTCACTGCGAGCCGCGGCCTCGGCGAGCGCAGGCGTGGTGGCGCGGCTGCGGTCCAGTTCCTCTTCCAGCTGTTTGACCCGGGATGCAGCGGGCTCGCGCGTGGTCAGATAGGCGGACTTGACCCAACCGGTGGTACCGTCACTCAACCGGACTTGAGTGAATTCTCCGCTGACGCTGAGCGTATCGACGGCAGCGCCTGAATGTAGCGTGGTCAGGCGTTGGCCCTGGCTGTTTTGTCCGGTATAGACGCCGAGTACCAGTTCATCGCTGACATAGGCGGTCGCCGCATCGACCCGCATCGCCGCCAGCGCCAACAACAGCGCGGCGGCCCATTTCACGCGGCAATTCCGGTTTGTTTGAGTAGAGGCCGCACATCGGGCCGGCGTCCGCGAAACCGCACGAACGCCTCCATCGCGTCCAGGCTGCCGCCTCGCGCCAGAATCGAATCGCGAAAACGCGCCGCCGTGGTGCTGTCGAATACTCCCGCTTCTTCGAATGCCTCGAATGCATCCGCGGCGAGCACCTCGGCCCACTTGTAGCTGTAGTAGCCCGCCGCGTAGCCGCCTGCAAATATATGCGCGAAGCTTGCGGGCATTCGGTTGAAGGAAGCGGCCGGCACCACGGCGACCCGGCGCCGCACGCCGGCCAGGGTTTCCGCGACCTTCGCGCCCCGCAGCGGATCGAAGTCGGCATGCAACTCGAAATCGAAACTCGCGAGCTCTATTTGGCGCAGTGCCGCGAGCGCCGCATTGAAGGTGCGCGTGCCCAATAGCCGCGCCAACACGTCGGTGGGCAGCGGCTCGCCGCTATCCACATGAGCCGATATCAGCGGCAGAACCTCCGCGCGCCATACGAAATTTTCCATGAATTGACTGGGCAGCTCGACCGCATCCCAGGCGACGCCATTGATGCCGGCGATGCTGGGATAGGCCACCTGCGTCAGCATGTGATGCAAGCCGTGGCCGAACTCGTGAAACAGCGTGGTCACTTCCGTATGCGTCAGCAGCGCCGGCGACGCACCGACGGGCGCCGTGAAATTGCATACTAATTGCGCCACGGGCAGCGATGTGCCCGACGGTAGCGACTTGGCGCAGATGCACTCATCCATCCAGGCACCGCTGCGTTTTTCGGCGCGCGAATACGGATCGAGATAGAAACCCGCCACGATGCGCAGCTCCGGGTCCAGCAAGTCGTAGTAGCGCACACTGGGGTGCCAGACGCTGACCTCGGAGCGTTCGCGCACGCCGAGCCATACAGGCGCTGTACCAGCGCAAACAGCCCACTCAGCACTTTGGGCAATGGGAAATAAGGCCGCAGCGCCTCCTGCGACACCTTGAAACGGCTTTCCTGCAGCCGCTCGCCGTAGTACGCCATGTCCCAGGCATTGAGTTTGCGACCCGCGAATTCCTCGAGATCCGAGAATTCCTGGCGCCCGGCGGGCAGGCAGCGACGTGCCAGGTCGTCCAAAAAATCGAGCACTTGCCTGCTGCTCTTCGCCATCCGGGTCGCCAAGGCGTAATCCGCGAAGTTCTTGAAACCCAGCAGCTGGGCCAGCTCATGACGCAGCGGCAGAATTTCGGCGATGATGGGATTGTTGTCGAAACACCCGGCACTTGGGCCCAACTCTGAGCCCCGCGTAACCCAGGCCTCGTAGATGTCGCGCCGCAGCGGTTCGTGCTCTGCGCTTGCCATGATGGTCATGTAGGTGGGCTGATCAAGTTTGAACAGCCAGCCGGCTTGATTTGCCTCACGCGCATCGGCAGCGGCGCGATCCACCGCGTTGCCGGGCAGACCGGCGAGTTCGGCGCCGTCGGTGACGCTGCGCGTGTAAGTGCGCGCGGCGTCGAGCACGTTCTCGGAAAACTTGGTGGCCAGCTGCGCCAACCGCTGCGCCACCTCGCGGTAGCGGGTCTTCTGCTCGGCCGGCAAATCCACGCCGGCCAGGCGAAAATCACGCAGCGCATTTTCCACGACCTTGCGCTGCGCCGCATCGAGCGATTCGCCTTCATGTTTCAGCACATGGGCGTAGCCTGCCTGCAGAGCGGCATTTTGACCCAGCTCGGAGGAATAAGCGGTCAGCAGCGGCACGCATTCGTTGTACGCCGCGCGCATGTCGGTGGAATTGGCGACGGCGTTCAAATGGCCGACGGGGCTCCAGACGCGGCTCAAGCGGTAACTTAGATCCTCGACCGGAATCACCAGCGACGCGAATGTCGGGCTCGTTTGCGCGGTCAATTGCGCCAGGCGCGCGCGATTTTCCGCCAGTATCATCTCAAGCGCCGGGCGAGCATGCTCAGGCTCGATGTGATCGAAGGCCGGCAGCGATTCAAATTCCAAGAGTGGGTTGTTCACCGCGCAATTCTATCAGACGGACCACAGCATCCAGGCGAGCGTGGCCGTGCTCGCCACGAACACAAGCAAGCCGGTGAGTGCACGCAACCGGAATCGCCGCGCCAGGGATTCGCCGTCCGATGCCGCCAATAAAAATGAGCGGCCGTCGGCAGGATCGGCCAGCACGCCGACACCGGGTTGCTGCGTTTGGGCGTCGCGGCCGTCCAGAACCTGCTTACGGGCGGCCGCGCGGGCGAGGTCCCATTCCTCGCGGCTGATGGTGCCGTCGTGGTTGCTGTCGAAGCGCGCCAGCAACGCGCCTTGATCCTGCTTCCAATCGCGCAACACGGCGGCGACCTGATCATCCGGGTTTTCGATGCTGACGCCGCCGAGACTGCGAAACGCGCCGATCGCGTATACCTGTTCACGGGCCTGCAGACGATGTTCTGTGTAACGGTATTTATCCGTGACCAGCGCATCGACCAGCCGGCCGAAAATACCGCTGCCGCTCGGTATGCAAACTTGCGGCCATTCCGAAGGTCCGTACCAAACATTGCTTGCGCCGGGAAAAACTTCCGCGCCGCGCGGATCGATCAGGCATTGGCCGGTGCCGTCATCCAGTAGAAAGGGTATGGCACTGGTGTCGTTCTGGATCGTGGTCCAGGAGCGGGATCTGCCGGCGTAGCGCCGCTCCTCGATCTTGTAACGCCACCAAGTGC
This sequence comes from Steroidobacteraceae bacterium, assembly GCA_036510475.1. Lineage (GTDB taxonomy): Bacteria > Pseudomonadota > Gammaproteobacteria > Steroidobacterales > Steroidobacteraceae > Bog-1198. The sequence goes on along the minus strand of DATCDX010000280.1, from coordinate 7,419 downwards.
AGGGCTTACCGGTGAGCGGCGCCCGGTTCTCGGCATTCGGCGGCAGCATGCCGTGGCCGCTGAGTTCGACGTACCCTTGAGCCGCGGAGCGGACCTTCGAGGTCGGCGTATCCTCGATGACGCGACTGCGGCTCCACGCCTTGAACGCGACCCAGAACGAATACACCGCGGCCAGCCCGAGGCCGATGCAGATCAAGAAGAACCAGGTTTTCAGCCGAACGTCCCCGGACATATCGGGTTGAATCTTCAGGTACTGAAGACGGCTCCCAAGTCCACGTCGCGCTTTTCTTCATTCGTGAATTCCAGCAGCTGTGCCGGCTGGAAACCGAATTTTTGCGCGATCAGCACATCCGGGAAGACTTTCACCCGGATGTTGTTCAAATTGACCTGGTCGTTATAAAGCTCCCGGCGGTCGGCGATGGATTCTTCCAGAGCGGTAATCCGGCCCTGTAACTGCTTGAATGTCTCGTCGGTTTTCAGCTGCGGGTAATTCTCCGCCACCGCGAACAGCCGGCCCACGCCCGCGCGCAGCTGCTGCTCGGCGGCGCCGACGGCAGCGACATTGCCGGACGTGCTCGCCTGCTCGACCGAGGCGCGCGCGCGCATTACTTTTTCCAGCGTTTCCTGCTCGAATTGCATGTAGCGCTTGCACGCTTCCACCAACTTCGGCAGTTCATCGTGACGCTGTTTCAGCAGCACGTCGATATTCGACCAGGCGACCTTGACGTTCTCGCGCAGGCCCACGAGTCCGTTGTAGATGCCTACGAAGTAGACGATCGCCGCTAAACCCAAGGCCAGGATCACGACGAGTCCGATCACCGCGCACCTCATCACAAGTTATCGACTCGCCCAGTATATCATTGGCGTTTCGATGACTTTCAGGATGGAGTTCACAGTGCGCACGCAAGCTTTCGATCTCATCATCGTCGGTGGCGGCAGCGGCGGCCTGGCCTGCGCGCAGCGGGCGGCCGAATACGGCGCCAAGGCCGCTGTGATCGAATCACACCGCCTGGGAGGGACCTGCGTGAACGTCGGCTGCGTGCCCAAGAAAGTCATGTGGAATGCCGTGAGCGTGGCCTTGAGCCTGGCCGATGCAGCGGATTATGGGTTCCAAGTGACCGTCGGCGACAACGACTGGGCGGAGCTCAAGCGCAAACGCGACGCCTATGTGCTGCGGCTGAACGGCATCTACGAACGCAACCTTGAGGCCAAGGGCGTGGCGTATGTTAAGGGAACCGCCCGCTTCGTCGACAAGAACACCGTCGAGGTGGGCGGCGAGCACATGACGGCTCCTCACATCGTGATTGCGACCGGCGGCAAACCGACGCTGCCGATGCTGCCGGGGGCCGAGCATGGGATCACTTCAGACCAATTCTTCGAGCTTAAGCTGCGTCCCAAACGGGTAGCCATCGTGGGCAGCGGCTACGTGGCCTGCGAGCTGGCCGGAGCCTTTCATGAATTGGGCGCCAAAGTTGAGCTGTTCATTCGCAGGGATCACCTGCTGACGAGCTTCGATGCGATGCTGGGAAAGTCGTTGATGCGCGAGATGCGCGCGCTGGGGATGACGATACACGAGCACGTGGTGCCGGCGGCGCTGCATGAGGAGTCGGGCCTCAAGACCCTGACCTCGCTTGATGGCCGCGATTTTGCGGGCTTCGATTGCCTGTTGTGGGCGATTGGCCGCGACGCGAATGTGGCCGGTCTCGATTTGGGCCGTGCCGGGGTCGAGCAGGACGGACTCGATTTTGTGCTCACCGATGAATTCCAGAACACCAATGTGCCGGGCCTGTACGCGATCGGCGATGTCTCCGGCCGCGCCGCATTGACGCCCGTGGCGATCGCCGCCGGCCGCCGCCTCAGCGATCGCTTGTTCGGCGGCGCCCTTACGCGCCGCTTGGACTACCGCATGATTCCAACCGTGGTGTTCACACATCCGCCGATCGGCACCGTCGGTGCGAGTGAAGCCGAAGCGCGCGCCGAGTATGGCGATGCGGTGAAAGTGTATGTCACCGACTTCACGCCGATGTACCACGCTCTGACGACGCGAAAATCGCACACCGACATGAAACTCGTGTGTGTCGGTCCGGAGCAGCGGATCGTCGGCTGTCATGTCATCGGCGCCGGCGCCGACGAAATGCTGCAGGGCTTTGCGGTGGCCGTCCGCATGGGCGCCACCAAGCAGGACTTCGACGACACAGTGGCGATTCATCCGACCAGCGCCGAAGAATTCGTCACCATGCGCTGATTTAAGGGCGAGCCGATCAGCCGTTCTGTCAATCAGCCGTTTAAGGCGCCGCTTAAGTGTGCTGCGAAAGGGCCTGCAGCACGGGTTGGGTGTCGGGGCGTATGCCGCGCCAGAGCAGGAACGACTCCGCCGCTTGTTCCACCAACATACCCCAACCCTTGGTGGTGCGCGCCGCATGCAGCGATTTCCCCCATAGAGTGAACGGCGTGTGGCCGCGACCGTACGCCATGTCATAACAAATAGTTTCTTCGCCGACCAGGCCCACCGGCATTTCAGGCATCTCGCCCTGTAGATTTGCGGACGTGGCGTTGATGATCAGGTCGTACGGATGACCCGTAAGATCCGCGAGCCCGCAGCCCACGATCTGGCCCAAATCCGCGAATTCCCGCGCCAATTTGCGCGCGCGGGAGGCCGTTCGATTGGCAATGACCACTCCCCGTAGTCGCCGCTCCAATAAAGGCGCCAGCACCCCGCGCACGGCGCCGCCGGCCCCTAAGATCAGAACTCTCTTGTCCTCAAGGTGTACGCCTAGATTGCGCTCCAAATCGGCGGTGAGCCCTAGGCCGTCAGTGTTATCGCCGAGCAGTGAGGTGTCCTTGGAAAGCGCGATCGTGTTCACCGCCTGCGCGCGTTGCGCGCGCGGCGTCAGCTCATTCACCAATTCCGCCGCCGCCTGCTTGTGGGGCGACGTGACGTTCAGTCCGCGCACGCCGCTCGTGAATAGCCGCAGGGCTTCGCGGCGAAAATCATCGGGGCTGATGTCGAATAACCGGTACACCAAATTTTGCTCGGTGGCTTTGGCGAACATCCCATGGATGAACGGCGACCAGCTATGGGCGATGGGGTGGCCCGCCACCCCGTATTGATCGGGAGGTTCGGGCGGCGGCTTGCTCATTGCGCCAGCCACTGCGCCGCGCGCTTGGCAAAATAAGTCAATATGCCATCCGCGCCGGCGCGCTTGATGGACAGCAGCGTTTCCAAGGCGACGGCTCGTTCCTCCAACCAGCCATTGGCCGCCGCCGCCATGATCATCGAGTATTCGCCGCTCACTTGGTAGACGAAGGTCGGCATACCGAATTGATCCTTGACCCGCCGCACGATATCCAGATACGGCAGACCTGGCTTGATCATGATCATGTCGGCGCCCTCGCTGACATCCAGCGCCACTTCGCGCAGCGCCTCATCGGAGTTCCCGGGATCCATTTGATAGGTATGCTTGCCGCCGTTACCGAGCTGGCCGGCCGACCCCACCGCCTCGCGAAACGGACCGTAAAAGCTCGACGCATACTTTGCCGCGTAGGCCAAAATCCGGGTATTGACCAGCCCGGCGCTCTCGAACGCCTGGCGGATTGCGCCGATGCGCCCGTCCATCATGTCCGATGGCGCAACCACGTCGGCACCGGCGTCCGCATGCGAGCGCGCCTGGCGAACCAGCGTCTCCACGGTCAGGTCATTGAGTACGTAGCCCTGAGCGTCGATCAGGCCATCCTGCCCATGCGTGGTAAACGGATCCAGCGCAACGTCGGTGATGACTCCGAGGCCCGGGAACTCCTTTTTAACGGCCCGCACCGCGGCTTGTGCAATGCCGTTCGGATTCCAGGATTCCCGTGCGTCCAGCGTCTTTTTCTCCACAGGCGTGACGGGAAACAGGGCGATCGCCGGGATCTTCAGCCGCACCAGGGTCTCGCATTCACGCAAGCACTCATCGATCGAAAGCCGCTCGATGCCCGGCATCGAGCCGATGGGTTGGCGCTGACCGCGGCCTTCGACCACGAAAACCGGATAAATCAGCGAATCCACGCTAAGGCGGGTTTCGCGCATCAGGCGCCGCGAAAATTCATCCCGCCGCATGCGCCGCATGCGAGAATTCGGAAATGAATTGGTGGTAGTTCCGGTCATCTTGACTGTGACTCCTAATAGCAACATCGCTGAGAATCCGGCATGCCCGCCTCCGGCCACGGTTGGGAGGTTGCGGCGGCATGCGTCTCCGCGGCGTTACACGGTAATATCGCGGCAAAGATATCTTAAGCCGGGTTCTGATTTATACATGAAGGACGACGTCGGCGGAAATCAGAAGCGCGCCCGTTTTCAGGCGATTTGCCAATCCATGCGTCCGGATCTCCTGCGTTTCGCCTTCTGGCTATCCCGTGACCGGGCCTTGGCCGAGGACGTGGTCCAAGAGACCATGTTGCGCGCCTGGAAGGCGCAGGACTCGCTTTTGGACCAAGCCGCCGCCAAGCCGTGGTTTTTGACCATCATTCGCCGGGAATATGCCCGCAGTTTCGAGCGCAAGCGTTTTGTCACCGTGGATGTGGATGAACTCATCGCCAAAGAGGAGCCGATGCTGGCCGCCGCCGAGCAACAGGATCTCGAAGAAATGCGCGCAGCCCTGTTCAAGTTACCCGACGAGTACCGGGAGCCGCTGGTGCTGCAGGTGCTGATGGGGTATTCGACCGCGGAAATAGCCCGTGAGCTCGATCTCTCCGGAGCCGCGGTACTGACACGTCTGTTTCGCGCGCGCAAGCAGCTGCGCGCGTTATGTGGCGAGGACACGGGCCTCGATCCGGAAGAATGATGGACTGCGCTCAATATAGACGGTCGATTTTGGCGGATCCGCACGATTCCGGCGCTGAAGTGCGGGAGCACCGTGCGAGCTGTCACGACTGTAATCAATATACCGAGCGGCTGTTGCGTTTCGAATCGCGGCTCGATCGCGCACTGCGCGTGAACCTGCCCGCTCCGCTGTGCGCAGCGACGAGCGTGGATGCGCCCGTGCCCATGGCCGGCCCCGAACCCGCTCCAGCGCCCCCGAAGGCACCGTTTTCCGACAACGTCGTTCCGCTGCGCAGGAAATCGTCGCGATCGGGGTCCGGCCCAAAGGTCTACCACAGAGGCTGGCTGGCGGTCGCCGCCAGCGTGTTGCTGGGCACGGTGGTCGCGGGAGTTCTTTGGCTGGGTGTTCCGGGCCCGAGCCTCGCTGCCGATGTCGTGACGCATATGGCGGAGGAGCCCGAGGCCTGGCGGCGCACCGACGTGCCGGTGCCGGAAGCCGACTTACAGCAGATACTGCGCGATTCGCATTTTCGCTTAGGTCCGGGCGCCGGCATGGTCAGCTATGCCAACAGCTGTCTATTTCGCGGACACCGGGTGCCGCACCTCGTCATCCAAACCGCGTCGGGTCCGGTCACGGTGATGGTGCTGGTGCATGAAGCGGCGCCCAAACCTAAACACTTCGATGAACACGGCTACCGCGGAGTCATCGTGCCTGTACCCGGCCATGGCAGCCTCGCCGTGCTCACGCGCGGTGGCACCACGGACCTTAGTACCATTCATCGTATCGCCGCGCGGGTCCTCGCTTCAATCGTGTGGACGGCCTAGCCCTAGCGGATGCCCTAACTCATATCCCGACTTTGACCAGCAAATCGACCAGGCGCCGTGCACTCGCCGCCAGTGTCGGATGATCGGCCTCGAATTGAACCGCGATACCCTCCAGCTGATCGGGCAGCGAGTCATCCGGGGCCTCCGCCGTATCGGGGGTCTTATCGATCAATTGCTTGATGTCGCGCATCTTGTCATCCAGCAATTGCCGGGATTTCGGATCCGCTTTATGGGCTTCGAGCAGCTCCGCGTGCAGTTGCGCCAAGTGCTCGCGCAGAGTGTTTTTGTCCATGAATCATTTCCTCCAGGGGATCATTGTGCCATTCGCTCCGGGGTCAGTCGCGCCACTTCGACGTAGCCCGACCCAGGCGCGGCAATTCCGCCATGAATGGCGGCATACGCCTCGCGCAGATACGCATCCGCGCCGTACGGCGGATTGACGATCATCAAGCCACTGCCGGCGAGCCCAACTCCGGCGTCGTCCGGATGAATAGCGAGGTCCGCGAACAGCATTTTCGGTATGCGCAACGCCTCGAACCGCGTATGCACCATGCTGCGTTGTGCCGCGCTGCGGATGGGATACCACATCAAGAAAATGCCGCTCGGCCAGCGGCGATAGGCATCGGCGAACGCCCGCAGCATCGTCTTCAATTCATCGAGGCTTTCGTAGGGTGGGTCGATCAACACCAAGCCGCGGCGCTCCTCCGGCGGCAGGAACGCCTTGAGCGCCGCATAGCCATCGCCGATTTCCGATGTGACCCGCCCCACTGATTCGATTTCCCGCTCCGCGGCGCGGGCTTCCGCCGGCATGAGTTCGACGAACACCGCGCGGTCCTGCGTGCGCAGGCTGCTCGCGATCAGTGCCGGGGACCCCGGATAGCGCGGCAGTCTCTTGCCGCGCCGGGCACGAATGGCGGCGAAGTAATCGGCCAGTACCGGCGCGCCCAGGGCATTCACGATCAAGCGTTGAACGCCTCGCTCGGCCTCGCCGGATTTTTGCACTTCCGGAGCTTGCAGGTCGTAGAAGCCGCGGCCGGAGTGGCTGTCCAGCACGAAGAAGCCCGCGTCCTTGCGTTTCAAGGCATCGAGGCAGTACAGCAAGCCAGCGTGCTTCGCCACGTCCGCAAAGTTTCCCGCATGATAGATATGCTTGTAGTTCATCGCGGGGCATTGTGCCTGTGTCGGAGCGCGCCGTCGAAAACTGAAGGACGCGAGCGCAGCGAAACCCAAGCACAAGGGGTCGTTTCCTTGACACAATTCGCCACAACGCGGTCAGGAACGCGTCTCAATATCGGTCCGAAATACTTGCTGCAAAGACGGAACGTGTCGCCTGGAATCCACCCAATCCTCATTGAGGGATTGTGATGAAAACTGCGTTAGAACCCATGTCTCGGCGACAACGTGGACGATAATTTGTTTCCCGTGCAGCCTGTGGAGACTCGCGATGGTGTTCCCTCAGATTCCGCTTGTCCCATACGCTGGTCATGGATATGTCCTAGCTCACTGTGACTGCATGCTAACGCAGCGACACTGGCCGTGGCGCCGGTAATTGCTATAGTATTTATTACTATGGAACGCCTAAAGGCGCGGCGGGATTCTGTTTCGGTTAGTCTACAAACCATTGCTGTAAAAACCGGATTGTCAAAATCAACGGTACAGACCGCGTTGCGGTAGAGCATTGGAGAGTGGCATATGAAGAAGCTCAAACACGAGGCGGAATTGTTCAAAGCGGCCTTACTCGCCGGCGTTCAGTATGCGGAAGGCCGCAAGGCGGTCGAGTTCGAATCGACCGACTC
>DATCDX010000279.1:0-5863 GCA_036510475.1 Steroidobacteraceae bacterium | reverse complement strand
ACATCCGGTGTAAGCGGCGTTAACGACGAACAACCGCTGCTCTCATCGTTAATGTTCTCGCCGCAGCCATATGGGGAGATTTGGGCCTATCGGATTTCCGATGGAGTCCACGTACGATTGACGGATGACAAATGGGAGGACGGCGCTCCTTTCTGGGTACCGGCATTGGCTCGGGCGTCTCGCAATTCCAAATGAACTCCGACCTAGAAACGCGGATTTTTCGGAAGTAGGAGATAATATGATATAAATCAATAACTTGAGTGGTGGCCAGGGAGGGAATTGAACCCCCGACACGCGGATTTTCAGTCCGCTGCTCTACCAACTGAGCTACCTGGCCGTATTTGAGCGGCGTATTAGACAGACCCGCGAGTCAATCGTCAACTAGCTCTTATAAATCAATTGATTACGTGTATCGCCGCAGCTTTCGGTCAGTTCTGCGCCCGCGCCACCGACCCACTGTCCAACACTATCGTTGAGCCCGATGCCGGAACCTGCGCATGTTCCGCCGCCCATACAGCTTGACCAGGCGCTGATACAGCCTTGCGCGGTGACATACATCGGCCCGAGCTATTAGCGCCCCCTACTTCTTCCGCATCTCCGCCATCAACTTCGCCCACTCCTTGCCCACCGCCGCGCACTTCTCCTTCGTGTAAAACGACTCGTTCTCGGCGATCTCTTTTTTTATCGTATTCCAGCCGTCCTGCACATACGCCGACTGGCCCGCCGCATGACTCGTCGCCCACGTTTTCTCCAGGAACGACTTCGCCGTCTCCTCGGCGCTTTGATCGCCTTTGGCGAGGAATCCCTTCTTGACGCACAGATCGTACTGAGTAGCCGTCCCGCCAAAGTAAATCCCGAATTGCCGTGCCTGTGCCTGCTCAGGGGTCGATGTCACAGGCAGCGGCGCATCTTCGGCATGCACCCAGCCGCCGGCCGCCACGCCGAGCGCAAAAATAATCAACCACCGCTTGATGGATACCAATCTACGCATCCGCAGCAGCGCCCCTACTTCTCCACGAATTCAGGCGGCTTCTCCGACCCCCCGCCGAACAAAAACTTCTCCATCTCCGCCACCAGGAACGCGCGCGCCTTGGGCTCGATCGGCGTCAGGCGATTTTCGTTGATCAGCATGGTCTGATGCGCCACCCACTGCGCCCACGCCTCCTTGGAAATGCTCGCGTAAATCCGTCTGCCCAATTCGCCCGGGTACGGCATGTAATCGAGGCCATCAGCCTCTCGCTTGAGCATTACGCATTGTACTTTCCGTCCCATGCTCCAATCTTAACCTAACCGGCACTCGCCAGGCGCAGCCGCTCGAACAGTTGTCGTATCGGCTGCGGCAGGCCGACGCGCGGCGGCGTGGCCAAGCGGTACCACAGCCGGTCACCGCCTTCGTGCACGGCCGCGCCCGGCGCGCAACATCGCACACTCACCGGCTTGAGCCGCAGATCGAAGTGCGTGAACGCATGCTCGATGGGACTTAAAATTTCCGGCGACTCTACCGGCTCGCCGAATTCGCGGCGGCACCAATCGAGCGCCGCCTGCGCACTGTCGAACTGCGGCGGCGACCACAAGCCGCCCCACAGTCCCACCACCGGACGGCGTTCCACCAACACCGCCGCCGCGCCCTCGCTCACCCACTGCGCAATCAATAACGTCGCTTCCCGCGCCGGCCGCAGCCGCTTCTGCTTTCGGCCCGGCAGCTCCGCCTGCCGTCCCTCGAGCGTTGCGACGCAGGCCGCGCTCATGGGACACACGGTGCAAGCCGGTCGGCTGCGCGTGCAGACCGTCGCGCCTAAATCCATGATGGCCTGCGTGTACGCACCCACATTCAATGCAGGCGTGCACACATCCGACTGCGCCCACAGTCTCGCGATCACCGTAGCCGAGCTCGGGTCTCCCGCGATGTCGAACACCCGCGCCAACACCCGCTTCACATTGCCGTCCAGAATCGGCTGCCGCAGCCCAAACGACAGCGCCAAGATCGCCCCTGCCGTCGAGCGCCCGATCCCCGGCAGCGCCATCAACGCCTCGATGTCCTCCGGAAACTCCCCGCCATGCTGCGCCACCAACACCTGCGCGCAAGCCCGCAAATTGCGCGCCCGCGCGTAGTACCCCAAACCCGTCCACAGATGCAGCACTTCATCCAACGGCGCCGCCGCCAACGACTGCACATTGGGAAATTGCGCCATGAAGCGATCGAAGTACGGGATCACGGTCGCAACCTGTGTCTGTTGCAGCATGACTTCCGACACCCACACTCGGTACGGCGTGGGATTGTCCTGCCACGGCAAATGATGCCGCCCGTGCAGCGCGAACCAATCCAGCAGCCGCGCCGTGAATTGCCCCGACTCCCAACTCATGGCTTGCCGAACAACCCCTTCAAACCCTGCAGTCCGTTCTTCTGCAACACATCCTGCAGCTTTTTCTTCACCTGGCCCTTCGCCAGCGCTTCCACATCCGGCCTCACCGTCGGATCCAAGTACGTGCCCGTGATTTTCATCGGAATGTCGGCCATCGTGGCGCCCGGCGATTTCAAGATGCTCGCCAGCACCTGAAAGTCGATGCCCTTGTTCACCAAGTTCGCGCTGCCCTGCCCCGTCACCCGCAGCACCGGCGAAGAAATCGTCAAATCTTTAGTCACCGCGACACCATTGGTGATCTGTGCCGACATCTTGAACGCATCGAACTTCGTTTGCGCCGGACCACTGCGCGCCGGCGGCGATTCACGTTTCACCAACGCCTGCGCCCGCGCCAGCTCGTACCCCAAATCCACGCCCTCGATGGCACCGTTCGCAAGATTCGCATCGAAATGCCCGTTCAGCGACTGCATGACCGCATCCACCGCCGCGCCGCGCGCCGTCGCCTTGATGTTCACATTGCCGCGCCCCGACATCCGCCCCTTGTAGCTCGTGCCCGCGAGCAGTCGCGCAATGTCGATGCCGCTCAGATGCTCATCCATGGCGACCGTAGGCGTCGCGCCGTGCGCATCCAGCGTGATATTGCCCGAATAGCTGCCGCCGTCGATCTGCGCCTGGAACGGAAATAGGTGCAATACCTTATCCTTCAAACTCACCGTCGCCCGCACATTCGAAAAATCCACCGGCGAGAAGTGCACTGCGCCCAAGGTCAGCGTGCCCTGCGCCTGCAACGGCTTCGCCGCCGCGGCCCCAGCCCTCGCACCGCCCGCCGTCGCAGTATCCCCAGCCGCCGCGCCCTTGCCCTGCGCCGCGCCCGCGCTCGCCGCCGCATTCTTCCCCGCCGCCGCGGCGTTGCCCCCCGCCGCAGTGCCGCCGGCCGGCGCGCCGTTATCCGCACTCATGTAGCGATCCAGGTCAATTCGATCCACCGCCAGATCGAACTTCAACACCGGCGAGTCCCCGCTGGTCAGCGCCGCGCTGCCCGTGAGCGTCGTATCGTCGAGGCGCATCTGCATCTTGTCGAATTTCACGCCGCCGGCGTCATAGGCGAAGTCACTGCTGGCGGACACCTGCGCCAAGGCCCGCGAATCGCGAGTCCTGGGCAGCGCGATGCCGAGCTTCGGCATGAATTCGCGCATCTGCAGCGGCGCCAAGCTCACCGACCCCGCCAGCGTCATATCGCCCAGGATTTTCGACGCCTCGAGCTTGCCGTTTACTTTCGCTCCCGAGTAATCCAGTGCGAACACGGGCGCTGTTAGGGTCTGCGCCTTGAGATCCACATCGAGCGTCTGCGCCGACATCTCCCAATGCGCCGGGTGCTCATCGCCGGCGCGGCTCACCAACCCGCTCAAGCTCACTGCGGCAAACTTGAACTGCTCAGCGGTCGAGTCCGCCTTCAGATCGAACTTGGCGTTCAAAGTGAACGCCTCCCCCGGCACACCCCGATTGGCCTCAAGACCCAAGGTCACCGGCACCACCTGCCGCTCGGCGAACGCGCCCACTTCCAGATTCAGTTTGTCGATCACGATGTTTTGGTAGGACACATGTCCGTCATGCACACTGATGCCCTCCAGTCCCTGCAACGACGGCATCGTGCCGCCCGGCTGGCTCGGCGTCGCCTCCTGTGTCTTGCCGAAGTTCTCCCAATTGCCGGTGCCCGCCGCGTTCTTGATCAGGCGCAAATTTAAGCCATCGAGTTGCACCCGGCCGATTTCCAGCCGCTTGCTCAATAACGGCAGCAGTTTGACGCGTACCGCGGCGCGGCTGAACGACAGGAACGGCTCCGCGCCGAACCCCGGCGGATTGCCCAGGCTCGCAGGTCCCAGTTCCAGCGCCACCCACGGGAATATCGACAGCTTGATATCGCCCGGCAGCAGTAAATCCCGGCCCGTGGATTGCTTGACGGCGGCCGCGATCCGGCCCTTGTAGTCATTCGGGTTGACCAACAGCCACACGGCCAGCAGTGCCACCACGATCAACGCGATGATTCCGCCCACCACAATCCCTAAAATCTTGACGGTTCGCATAGCTTTCGCCCCTCGCAGTGATGACCCGATCATAGCTCAAGTGGCCTCGATTCCGGCCGATACCTAAGGGGTTGGGGCGCCCGCCCACAGAGCTTGGGACTCGCATGCGCGGTTGGCCGATTCGCAGCAAATTACTCACGCCACCGCTGAACGCGGCGCTGCACCGTCTGCGCTCCCTGCTGCCGACCCGCACCGCGCCCGCCGAGCGCGCTGCCGCCCCTCATTCAACCACGCCGCCCGCCTCGCCCATCCACCAGGCCCAGCGCGTGCAGTGCGAGCGGGCCACCGATCTCGCACATCCCGCTCAGTCCGCCGAGCGCGCTGCCTCCCGGCATCCCACCGCGCCATCCAACAACCCCGGCACCGCCAACCGCTCGCGCCGGCACGAAGCACAGCTGCGCCGCTCCGCCGAGTTTCTGGAATTCGCGCAAAACGCCGGCGGCTTCGGCGTCCTCGACCTCGATCTCATCACCGGCCACATCAGCGGTACCTCACTGTTCTTTGAACTCATCGGCCTGAGCGGCCGCGACCTGACCCTGACCCGCGATGAATGGCTGGCGACCGTCCATCCCGAGGACCTCGAAGGCGTCGTTCAGGAACTCAACGCCGCCATCGCCTGCGGCGGCAAGTACCAAGCCGAGTACCGCACCTTGGCGCTAGACGGCGCGGTGCGCTGGCTGGCCGGCCGCGGCCAGGTACTCATGGATGCCGAAGGCTACCCCGCGCGAGCCATCGGCACGGTGACCGACATCACCCAGCGCAAACAGCTGGAAGACAAGCTACGTCGCACCACCGAATCGTTGCACATTGCCCAGACCGCCGCCGGCGTCGCCACCTTCGACCTCGACATCGGCCACGACAGTTTCATTTCCTCCGGTAATTTTCATGAGCTGCTCGGCCTCCCGCTGTGGACCCAACTGCGCGACCTCAACGGGCATCGGCAGCGTGTGCATCCCGACGATGCACAGCGCATAGCACGCGCGCCGTTCGACACGACCTGGGAGAATCCCGCCTATCACTGTGAGTACCGCGTACTCCTCGACGGCGGCGCCGAACGCTGGCTCGGAGAAAAGGCCCAGGTATCGCGCAGCAAATCCGGCGAGGTCAACCGCATCACCGGCGCCATCGTCGATATCACCGACCTGAAACGCACCGAAGCCGCCGCCGCAGCGGCCAACCGCGCCAAGAGTGCGTTCCTGGCGAATGTCAGCCACGAAATTCGCACGCCCATGAACGGCGTCATCGGCATGGCGCAAATTCTGTCCGAAACCACGCTCGACAACACGCAACGCGATTACGTCGACATCATCCGTGGCAGCGCCAAGGCCTTGTTGTCGGTGATCAACGATGTGCTCGATCTGTCGAAGATCGAGGCCGATCGTCTCGAACTGGAAAGCATCGACTTCGATCTTCGCG
>DATCDX010000278.1:0-3472 GCA_036510475.1 Steroidobacteraceae bacterium | reverse complement strand
AAATACATGAGGGCCGAGGCGCGCCATTGGTGGTCGGCGGGCAGCGTCTTGTCGTAGATGGCGAGGGCCTGGCGAAATTGACTTTCGGACGCGGCCAAATCGCCCTTATCGTGCAATAGCATCGCCAAGCTCACGCGGGCGTAGCCGACGTTGTAGTTGTCGGGATTGTAGAGCTTGAGCGTCACATCGAGGGCGCCACGCAGCTGGGTTTCAGCTTCCGCCAGCCGTCCTTCGCGCAGCAGCAGCAAGCCGTAATTGCCGCGCGCCGCGCCCGTTTCCGGATGCAGTTCGCCGTAGGCCTTAACGTCGCGGCGGATCGCGTCCAGATAGAGAGTTTCGGCCACTTTAAGATCGCCGATGTTTTGCGCGACGATGGCGAGATTATTCAGGCGCATGGCGATGCGCGGATGATCGTCGCCGAGCACGCGCCGATCGATTTCCAAGGCCCGTTCGTAGGTTTGTTTGGTCAGCGGCCACTGTTGGTCGCGTGCGTACACCTGCGCAAGATCGTCCAGCAGCGCGGAAACGTCGGTCGGCGGCGCATGCGAGGACTCGAGGATGGCGAGTCCGCGCTTGTATAGATCCTTGGCTTCGCGGAGCCGGTCCTGCTGGCGCCGCAGTTGACCCAAGGTCCAAAGTGCGCGCCCGGTTTCCAGGCTGGCGGCACCATAGTGGTTCTGCGCAAGATGCAGCGCTGCCTGCAACGGCGTCTCGGCACCGGCGAAATCGCCGGCACCGATGCGGGCGCGGCCCAGTGCCAGCAACGCGCCGAAGTGTGATTCGTCCTGCGCCTGCGGTTGCAGCGCCAGCGATTCGGCCAGTATCGGCAGCGCCTCTCGATACTGCCCGAGGCTGTCATAAACCGCTCCCACGGTGGCCAGCAGCGCCGACTTGGTCGCCGGTTGGTCTTGAAGCCCCGCCTGCAGACGCTTGGCGCCCGAGTCCAGCAGCTCTCGGGCAGTCACCTGCTTGCCGTGGTTCTCTTGCGGGTCCGACAGCTTGAACAGATTCACCAGGAACGTCGATACCTCCTCGGCGCGCGCGCGTTCGTGTTCGGCGAGTTCACGTTGTTCGGCGACCCGATCGCGTTCCGCCGCGATGCGCGTTGACTGCACATAGGCCGTTACCGCAAACGCCAGAATCAAAAAGGCGACACTGACGCCGGCCGACACCGGTAACCAATGACGCCTGACGAACTTTACGCTGCGATACGACACGGTATCCCGCCGCGCCATGACGGGCTTGCCGTCCAGGTAACGTTGAATGTCGCTGGCCATCTGCTGTGAGGAGCTGTAGCGGCGCTCGGGCTCCTTGCGCATGGCCATGAATACGATGTTGTCCAAGTCGCCGGCGAGGGTTCGCCGCAGACGATGGGGGGTGGTATTGCGGGCCTCCACGGCGTTGCGCGACTCCGCCGAGCCATCCTTGTCGAACGCGTGGCTCGGCAGCACGGGCTCGTTCTCGCAAATGGCGCGCTCGATATCCGTAAGACGCGTCGACGGGATGACAAAAGGACCGGTGCCCGTCAGCAACCTATACAGCAGCACGCCCAACACGTAGACATCGCTCGACGTGGTGATCGCCTGTCCGCGGACCTGTTCGGGGCTGGCGTGGTCCGGGGTCATTACCCGAATATCGGCATGAGTGACGGCGATGGTGTGCTGCGAGGCCTGGCGCTCGTCCAGCAATTTGGCGATGCCGAAGTCCAGCAATTTGGGCACGCCGTTCGCCGTAACCAGGATATTCGAGGGTTTAAGGTCACGATGCACGATGAGGTTTTGGTGAGCGTAATGCACCGCCGTGCAAACCGTCTGAAACAGTCTGAGCCGGGCCGCGACATCGAGACGATGCGAATCGCAGAAGGCGTCGATGGGAATCCCGTCGACGTATTCCATGACGATGTAGGTGGTTCCGTCCGGCAGCGAGCCCCCATCCAACAGATGCGCGATGTTGGGGTGATCGAGTTGGGCGAGGATTTGGCGTTCCATCTTGAGCCGCGAATGGACCCCGCGCGCGTGCGCGCCGCCGTGCACCACTTTGATGGCGACCTGTTGCTCGAATTCGGCGTCCGCCCGCTCGGCGAGGTAAACTTCTCCCATACCGCCGACACCCAAGGTGCGCAGTATGCGATACGGTCCTATGCGTTTTCCCGTCATTGATTCAAAGCATGCGCCCCGGTGCGGGTTATGGGCAAACGCCCAAGGGCTCTTGCCGCGGACTGGTGCTTGCGTGTATGAAAGCACGGCCCATTAGCCAAAACTTAGGAGTTGCACTAAATGCCAAACCCACACGACCCCAATAAACCGCCGCACAAGCCAGCGTCCGGTACGGGAACCGGCACCGGTACGGGCAGCGAGAAAGGCGCCGGCGGCGGAAAAAGCACCGGTTCCGGCAAGGGCTCGGGCGGCGGTGCGACCCCGCAGGGCAGCGATAAACCTCCGCAGAAGAATGCGCTGCCGCCGGCCGCCGCTGCGGCGCCGGCGATGACGACCCTGCACTGATTGGACGTTTTGACGGCGTACCGGGTGCTGCGTGAGCCGCGGCACGAGATTCTGCGAGTACGCGGACTCGATCTGCATCTGTGGCGTTGGGGGCCTAAGCCTGCGGCCACGGAGCCGCCGGTGTTCATGCTGCATGGCTGGCTCGACAACGGCGGTACGTTTCAATTCCTGGTGGACGCGCTGCAGCGGGATTGGCCGCTGGTGGCGCTCGATTGGCGTGGCTTTGGGCGCAGTCAATGGCCGCAGGACGGCTACTGGTTCCCCGACTACCTCGCCGATCTCGATGCGTTGCTGGATCTGCTGTCGCCCGGCATCCCCGCTCGCCTGCTCGGGCACAGCATGGGCGGCAATATCGCCGCTCTGTACGCGGGCATTCGACCGGAACGAGTACGCAGTGTCATCAATATAGAAGGATTCGGGCTGCCACGGACCTCGCCGGAACAGGCGCCGGCGCGAATCGCGCAGTGGCTGGATCAGCTGAAGTCCACGGCCACGCGCAAGGATTACGATTCGTTTGAACAGTTGGCCGCTGTCATCCGCTTCCGCTACCCGCGAATCCCGGCCGCGCGCGCCGCGTTTGTGGCCGCGGCCTGGGGTACACTCGACGCCGGCGGTCGGGTGAAGCTCGCGGGCGACCCGCGCCATCACTGGGTGAATCCGGTTCTGTACAAGCGAGAAGACGCTGAAGCTTGTTGGCGCGCCCTGCGCGCACCACTCCTGATGATACTGGGCGAGCACTCGGAGTACCTGGGAAAGTTGGGCGCCGACGGTACGGCGGCGGCGTTTCTCGCGACCTGCCCCGGCATCGAAATCGCGCGGCTCACGGGCGCGGGACACATGCTGCACATCGAGAGGCCGGATTTGGCGGCGCCGTTGATAGAAACTTTTTTGGATGCTCACTAGATGACACGACGAATTTATCCGACGCGCTTTGGTCAACTGCACTTGCGCAGCAATGACGGCAAGGGCGT
>DATCDX010000277.1:0-6698 GCA_036510475.1 Steroidobacteraceae bacterium | reverse complement strand
GACGCCGTGCGCGCCGGCCATGCCGTCGCCGACCACCGCCAGAATGCTCATCCCCAAGGCCACTTGCACGTGTTGAATTTGCCCGTCGCGCAACTCCGCGTCGAACGACTTGCGTACCGCTTCCTCCGCGCGTACCGCCTGTGCCTCCGGAATGGCGAAACAGATGGAGTGCTCGGAGCTGCCCTGCGATATCAGGATCACGGAAATGCGGGCGTCGCGCAGCGCGCCGAACAGGCGATGCGCGGTACCCGGCACGCCGATCATACCGGCACCTTCCAGGTTCACGAGCGCCACCGGGTCGATCGACGTGATCCCCTTGACCCTGAGCTTGGACACGGGCTTCGCGCAGATCAGCGTGCCGCACTTCTGTGGCGCAAAGGTATTACGGATGTAAATCGGGATGTCGCGGGCAACCGCGGGCTCCATGGTCTGCGGATGGATTACCTTGGCGCCGAAATAGGCCAGCTCCATGGCCTCGTTGTACGACAGTTGATCGATGACCTGAGCATTCGGCACCAATCGCGGGTCGGCGGACAGCACGCCGTCGACATCGGTCCAGATGATGATTTCCGAGGCATCGAGCAAGGCACCGAAGATGGAGCCGGAAAAATCGCTGCCGTTGCGGCCCAACGTCGTCTGCCGGCCCGTCACCGTTCTCGCCACGAAGCCGGTCACGATCAGCCGTCCCGTGAAGCCTTCCGGCACCAGGTTCTGAAGATTCTTTTCGCTTAAGCCCCATTGCACCGCGGGCCCGAGCGAGCCCCATTCAACGACGACCACTTCACGCGCGTCGATCCACAGTACGTCGCCCTTAATGTGGGCACGCTCCCGCAAGAAAGGCGCAAACAGCCGCGTCGACCAAATTTCGCCGTACCCTGCGATCACGTCGCGCATCGGATCCGTCGATGCGCGGATCAGGCGCACGGTTTGCAACATGCCGGCGATGTCGCGGCAATCGCGCTCCAATTGTGCGGCGTAGTTGTCGCAGGCCGCCTTGGCGATGAGACTGCGGGCGAGTTCCAAATGGCGCGTCTTGAGCGCCTCTATGCCCTGCACAAAATCAGTGTCAGGCTTCTCCGCCAGGGTCGCCAACGCCAGCAACGCATCCGTCACACCGCGGCAGGCGGACAACACCACCGCTTCACGCGGATGAGTGGACGCTTCGACGATATCGGCAACCCGTCGAAAACAATCGGCGTCCGCGACGCTGGAGCCGCCGAATTTATGTACGATCCATTTGTCCATAATTGACACGCGCCGTTCCCGGCCAAGGGGTACTTAAGCCGCTCCCAAACCATATAAGTTGATGTATGCGGTGGGAAACCGCTAGACAGCCCGGAACTCTAATCGCTCCGCAGGGAGCCTAGCAAGCATTTCTCGCAGCTTATGACCGTCCACGGCGCGCATCGCGGCCAGACTTAGGCAAGCCCGTGTGTTGCGTGCGAAACGGCAATGCGCGCGGCCCCGCGCCCGCCCGCTTCCCGGAGCCCACCGGCTGGTATGCCGGAATCAAATGATGTTTACCGTTGCCGATCAAATCCGCACGTCCCATGCGCTTCAACGCCTCACGCAGCGTCGGCCAATTTTCGGGGTCGTGGTAGCGCAGGAAAGCTTTGTGCAGGCGGCGCACCTTGATGCCCTTCGGAATTACGACTTCCTCGCTGCTGCGGCTGACCCGCTTCAGCGGATTCTTCCCCGAATGATACATCGCGGTGGCGGTTGCCATGGGCGAGGGCAAGAACGCCTGCACCTGATCGGCGCGAAAGCCGTTTTTCTTAAGCCATAGCGCGAGATCGAGCATGTCCTGATCGCGGGTGCCGGGATGCGCCGCGATGAAGTACGGCACCAGGTACTGCTCCTTGCCGGCTTCTTTGGAATACTTGTCGAACAGTTCCTTGAACTTGTAGTACGAGCCGACGCCGGGCTTCATCATCTTCGACAGCGGCGCGTCGCTGATGGCTTCGGGAGCGATCTTCAAATATCCCCCCGTATGATGCGTCGCCAGCTCGCGCACGTATTCGGGCGATTCGATCGCGAGATCGTAGCGCACGCCGGAGGCGATCAGCACCTTTTTCACGCCCTTCAAGACCCGCGCGCGCCGGTACAGATTGATGAGCGGCGCATGATCGGTGTTGAGATTGGGGCACACCGCGGGAAACACACAGGAAGGGCGGCGGCACGCCGACTCGACGATGGGACTCTTGCAATGCAAGCGGTACATGTTCGCCGTCGGTCCGCCGAGATCCGAGATCACGCCCGTAAACCCCGGAACCGTGTCGCGAATGGTTTCGATTTCGCGGATCACGGAGTCTTCCGAGCGGCTCTGAATCACGCGGCCCTCGTGTTCGGTGATGGAGCAGAAGGTGCATCCGCCGAAGCAGCCGCGCTGGATAGACACCGAAAACCGGATCATGTGGTATGCGGGAATTTTCGCGGTGCCATACGAAGGATGCGGCCGGCGCGCGTACGGCAATTCGTAGATGGCGTCCATGTCCGCGGTACTCAACGGTATGGGGGGCGGATTCAGCCACAGCTCCATGCCGCCGTGCCGCTGCACCAGAGCGCGCGCGTTGCCGGGATTCGCTTCCATGTGCAATATCCGCGATGCATGCGCGTACAGCACCGCATCTTGGCTGACCTGCTCGAAGGATGGCATGCGGATGACACTGCGTTCGCGCTGCGCGTTCGGCACTTTGCGATAAAATTTCACCACCGTCTGCGCCATAGCCGGCATAGGCGGCGTGGCCGCCGCCGGTGGCGGCGCCGATGCATTTCTCCGTTCCTCTTCGCCGGCGTAGGGATCAATGGGCGGATTCAAGGGCCCGGGCGTGTCCAACGCGCTCGAATCGATTTCCACCCAATCCGCCGGCATGCCACGGCGCAAGTACGCGGTGCCGCGCAGGTCCGTGATATCCGCCACGGCTTCCCCTGCATCCAGACGCTGCGCAATCGCGGCAATTTGCCGCTCCGCATTGCCATACACCAAAAGATCCGCTTTCGAATCCACCAACACCGAGCGGCGCACCTGGTCAGACCAGTAATCGAAATGCGCGATGCGCCGCAGGCTGGCCTCGATGCCACCGACCACGATGGGCACGGTTTTGAAGCTCTCGCGAATCCGCTGCGAATAAACGATGACGCTGCGATCGGGACGCCTGCCCCCTACCCCGCCGGCGGTGTAGGCATCGTCGCTGCGTACCCGGCGATCGGAGGTGTAGCGATTGACCATGGAATCCATGTTGCCGCCGGTCACCCCGAAAAATAGCCGCGGCGCCCCTAGGGCCTCGAAATCGCGGGTGCTGCGCCAATCCGGTTGCGCGATGATGCCTACTTTGAAACCCTGCGCCTCGAGCACCCGTCCCACGATCGCCATGCCGAAGCTCGGGTGATCCACATAGGCATCGCCGGTGACGATGATGACATCGCACTCATCCCAACCCAGCGCCGCCATTTCGGCGCGCGAGGTCGGCAGGAACGCCGCCGGCGGGGAGCCGGCGGCGTGTGTATCGGCACTGCGAAATAGGGGGGCGGCGGTTTGCACGCCGCGATTAAAGCCGATTGCGGCCGTTAAGTACAACTAAACCCGCATTACCCCATATCCACGGGAATATAAATCTGGGCATCCTCGCGCTGTATCAGTAACGCCACGCTGTGGCCGGCCTTTTCGACCGCGCGCTTGAGGTCCGCCACGGTCGCTACCCCCGCTCCATTGACGCCCAGCACCACATCGCCCTGTTGCAACCCCGCAGCCAATGCCGGGCCGGTGACATCTTCGACCACCAAACGCCCCTTGGTGTGCAGTTGTTGCTGTTCATTCGGTTGTAGCGGCCTGACGGCAAGGCCCAGTCTGCCGCCACCGTCCTCGCTTGTATTTTGAGCGGATTGCGCTGGTGTATCCGCCAGCAGCACCGTCTTGACGTCGATCTCGGTACCCTTCCTGTCGCGCCAGATTCCCAGACGCGCTTCGCTGCCCGGCGTCAATTCCGAAATGATGCCGGGGAGATCGTAGGAGTGATCGATATTGCGTCCGTTGACGCTGGTGATGACATCGCCCGGCTTGAGTCCGGCGTGCTCACTGGGACTATTCGGTTCGACTGCGCTGATCAGTGCGCCATGCGGCGTCGTCAAGCCAAAAGTGAGCGCCAGCTGTTGACCGATATCCTGCACGGCGACACCGATGCGGCTGCGGCTGACCTTGCCGTTCTTCAGCAACTGGTCCTTGACGTTCAAGGCCACATCGATGGGGATGGCAAAGGACATACCCATATAGCCGCCCGTGCGGCTATAAATCTGCGAGTTGATGCCGATCACCTGGCCGTCGATATTGAACAGCGGACCACCCGAGTTGCCGGGATTAACCGCCGCGTCGGTTTGAATGAAAGAAACGAACGAACCATTGTCATCCGGCAGCGGCCGCCCGGTCGCGCTGATAACGCCCGCCGTAACACTGTTCTCGAAGCCGAATGGCGAGCCGATCGCGATCGCCCACTGGCCCGGTCGCAGCCGCGTCGAGTCGCCGAAATGCACCGTGGGCAAACCGGTGGCGGGAATTTTGATCAGTGCTATATCGCTGCGCTTGTCGACACCGATGACCTTGGCCCGGAATTCGCGCCGATCGG
Organism: Steroidobacteraceae bacterium; assembly: GCA_036510475.1. GTDB lineage: Bacteria > Pseudomonadota > Gammaproteobacteria > Steroidobacterales > Steroidobacteraceae > Bog-1198. The sequence continues at coordinate 2,079 of DATCDX010000277.1, read as the reverse complement.
TGAGTTTCACGGTGACTTCAGAGGCGTCCGCGACGACATGCGCATTGGTGAGCACGTAGCCGTCGGAACTCACGATGAAGCCAGAACCGATACCATGGGCCGGCGGCATATGGTCAGGACCCGGCATCTGGAAGCGATGAAAGAATTGCGATAGCGGATCATCGCCCGCCTGCCCGCCCATGTTGGCGTTCTTGGGCACCTTCTCCACGACGCTGATATTGACCACCGCGGCGCCGTTCTGCGCGACCAATCCAGAAAAATCGGGCAGTCCCGTGACGCGACCGGCTGCGGGCGCGGGGGTCACCGCCGTCAGCGGCGCGGCTGCGGGGGTGACGCTCGCCGGCGCCGTATCGGCCTGCGATCGCTGATGCGCGACAACCACGACGAAGATGCCCGCGACCACTGCGAGCGACCAAGTTCTGATGCTTCCCATTGAGTACGACCTCTTTAATCTAAAACGGCACGGCGGATATCCATACAGACACACTAATACGGGTATTGGTTTCAATTTTCCAGCACAAACGCCAGTAATTTTTGACTTGAGGCCTCCCCAGGGCAGCGCTGCTCGAGGCCGGAGACCCTAAAATGTGAAATTCCGACGGGCCAAAGACCGGCACAGGCGCTAGGCTGGGTGTCCTCGTTACAGACCCATTTCTATGGCAGACGCGACCGGTCCAAACTTGTTGGTGGTAGGGGGCGATTCCAAACGCCTGCAGTGGCTCACGCACCACATCACGAGCCATTGGCCTGACGCGCAGGTGACCACCGTGCCCGCGCCGGAGTCCGACTCCTTAGGCCGGCTCGTCACGGAACGTGCGCCGGATGCCGTGATCCTGCAGACCGACTTCGCCGACGAAGAAGCAGCGGCCGCAGCGGAGCGCCACTTAGGACAGATGCTGCGCGCGCAAGCCGCGTTATATTGCATTCTACTCGCCGATAACGGCAGCGAGATGTCCGCAGTACGCGCCTTGAAGAACGGCGCCAAGGACTACCTGCCGCTGGCGTCCATCACGCGCGATCAATTGCTGTCGGCAATCACTGAGGCTTGCGCGAAGCGGCGCGCCGCGGCACAGGCGGCCAACGACATGATCGCGCAGGATCCAGAGACTCCCGTCATCGAGGTCCCCGGTTACTCCATCGCCAAGGAGATCGCCACCAGTAATTTCTCCTCCGTGTTCCTCGCGCGCAGCGAACGGCTGCGGCGCAACGTCGTGCTCAAAGTCATGAACCGCGGTTCTTCGGCACGCGAAATGGACGATGCCGAGCGCTTCCAGCAGGAGTACGAAATCATCTCCAGCATCACGCATCGCGCGATCGCCGAGATCTACGACTTCGGCACCCTGCCGCGGCATCTATACCTCGCCATGGAATATTTTCCCTGTGGCGATTTGCGCGATCGTCTGCGCAATCCCTTGAGCATCGATGAGAGCCTGTACTACCTGCGCGCCATCGCCGAAGCGCTGCGGGTCATCCATGTATTCGGCATTCTGCATCGCGATCTCAAACCCGCGAACGTCATGCTGCGCGATGACAATTCTCCCGTGCTCATCGATTTCGGCCTGGCGCGCCGCTCGCTGGACGAGGCCGGCACCACGGGAGTCGGCCAGGTATTAGGTTCGCCGTACTACATAAGCCCCGAACAGGCGCAAGGGTTACGGGTCGATGCGCGCACCGATCTTTACAGCCTCGGAGTCATGTTTTACGAGATGCTGACCGGACAACGGCCCTACGGCGGGCGCAGCGCGGTCGCCATCATGTCGCAACATACCAAGTCGCCGGTGCCCACTTTGCCGGCGCCCACTGCGGCGCAACAACCGTTGCTCGACCGCCTCATGGCGAAGCAACAGAGCGCCCGCTACGCGTCTGTCGACGAATTATTGGCGGATTTAGGACCTCTGGTGGCCGCCGTCGCGTAATGTGACAGCCGTCAATCCGCCGTGGGCGGGGCTTTGGCACGCTGCCCTACCATGTTCATTACCGTCAAGCGCCATGAGCGCGAGAAACAGGATCTGATCAGTGCCGGCAACCGGCTGACCGATGCCATCCTCAAGGGCAGCACGCAGGGCCTGTTCCTGCTTG